>NZ_JBXAPF010000015.1:0-28495 GCF_058803665.1 Lysinibacillus sp. GW821-FHT14F06 | reverse complement strand
GGTTGAGGCGTGAAATTGCTCGTGTCCCCATGAGAATCGCTCAGTTGAGGTGCAAAACTACTCGGGTAGCCTGAACAACTACTCTGGGATTGTCAATTATTGCTCAGGCAATAATGAGAATCCAGTCTAGCTAAGAGGCTCTATATAAAGAAAACCCAAACAGAATGAACACTCTTGTTTGGGTTTTTAGCAATATTAATATACTTTATCGCCGTTAAAAATTGAGTTTTTCACAATAACATAATCTACATTTCGAATGGCATCTAACTTGTTGCCACCTGCATAGGAAATAGAGGATTGAAGGTCTTGCTGCATTTCAATTAATGTATCCTTGATGCTGCCCTTGTGTTCTACGTACATTTTCTTGCCTTCCACATTTTTGCGTTCCCCTTTTTGGAATTCAGATGCAGAACCGAAGTATTCTTTGACAATTTTACCGTCGATATCGATTGTTTCACCAGGTGATTCTTCATGACCAGCAAATAATGATCCAATCATAACCATGGATGCCCCGAATCGAACTGATTTGGCAATATCACCATGTGTACGGATTCCTCCATCCGCAATAATTGGTTTCGTAGCAGCTTTCGCGCACCAGCGTAATGCAGCTAACTGCCAGCCACCTGTACCAAAGCCTGTTTTAATTTTAGTAATACATACTTTACCTGGCCCTATTCCAACTTTCGTAGCATCTGCACCAGCATTCTCTAATTCACGTACAGCTTCAGGTGTACCCACGTTACCAGCAATGACAAAACTATTTGGTAAGTATTTTTTGATGTGTTGAATCATACGAATGACAGCATTAGAATGACCGTGAGCAATGTCAATTGTAATAAAATCGGGAACTAGGCTAACAGCAGCTAACTCTTCTATAAATGAATATTCTTCATCTTTTACTCCAACACTAATGGATGCGATGAGTCCACGTGTTTGCATATCCTTAATAAAATCAGCGCGAGTTTCAGGGTTAAAACGATGCATGATATAAAAGTAACCGTTTTCAGCAAGCTTTATAGCAAGACTTTCGTCGATAATTGTTTGCATGTTTGCCGGAACCACTGGCAGTTTGAATGTATGCCCACCTAAAGTAACAGATGTATCACACTCAGAGCGGCTTTCTACAATACATTTTGCGGGAATTAATTGAATATCCTCATAGTCAAATACGTTATCCATTATATACACTCCTAAAATACGAATATTTTTAAAGAATTATTTTAAATTGTTCGCCATTTGGTAATTTACATGATTTTTGAGTAAATGTCAAAGCTTTTATCTTAATAAATAGAAAAACAGTGGAATAAGTGGGGAATGCAAAGCTATTTTGGGTATAGTATGAAATAAAACAGGGGTAAAAATACAGTATTGATGTTCTGTAAAGAAGCAATTTTATTTAAAATTTGTCATAGCATTTGGTATCCATGTACAATAGAATTGTTTCATAAAATGACAAAGGAGTGTTGGAGATGGCAGTAGAAGTGTATTTAATTTTTAATGGAAATTGTCGAGAGGCTGTATCGTTTTATGAGAAGGCTTTTAATACGGACAAGCCTGAAATTATGACCTTTGGAGATTCACCACAAGATCCGAATTATCAATTACCAGAGGAAGCAAAAGATCTTGTCATGCATACACGACTTTCGATTTTTGATAGTACAGTAATGTTCTCAGATACATTCCCTGGATCACCATTCACAAAAGGAAACAATGTTACCTTAGCTATTGTTTCAGGTGATGAAGAGAAGATGCGTAAAGCCTTTGATAATCTGAAGGATGGCGGCAAGGTAAGTATGGAGCTACAAGAAACTTTTTGGAGTAAGTGCTATGGCTCACTTATAGATAAATTTGGAATTGAATGGCAATTTAGTCACGAGGAAAATAAATAATGGCTAAAGTAAGAAGGGTTTGTCTCAAAAGTCCCTTTTAGAGTATAATCACATGAATTTGAAAAGGCAGAAACGTTGATTTAGCAACGTCTCTGCCTTTCAATTTTTACTCATTTTTTAATATTTAAATTCGTTCACAAAGCCTTGAAGCTCATCAGCCATATCGAGTAGTGCTTTTGCAGCGAAGGCGATGTCCTGCATTGAGGATAATGTTTGCTCAGTAGAGGCAGCGACCTCCTCAGACGCGGCTGCATTTAGCTTAGCATGATCTGAAAGCTCAATTGCTGTAGCTGAAACTTCTTCGACTACTGCAGACATTTGCTGCGTAGATGCAGAGATATCCTCCATTTTTGGTGCAATACTTCTTAGACTAGAGATAATACTCTCAAATTTTTTATTTGTGTCTTCAGAAAGCTTTAGACCATCTTGAACATCTGCGGTTGCCTTCGTCATGGTTTGAACAGAGTTGGCTGTGTCCTGTTGAATACCAGTAATTAGTGTAGATATTTGCTCTGCTGATTGATGGGATTGCTCCGCTAATTTTCGAACTTCATCGGCAACTACTGCAAAGCCTTTCCCATGTTCTCCTGCACGTGCTGCCTCAATAGCTGCGTTCAATGCAAGCAGGTTGGTTTGATCTGAAATTGCACTAATAATTTCAATAATAGAGCCAATTTCCTTTGTTCGATCATAGAGTGTTTTAATCATGGAATCTGATTGGGCAACAGATTCGTGTATAGAAATCATTTGGTTAACCGTTTGGTGTACAGATTGACCGCCTTCTTCAGCCAAATTGATTGCATGGCTAGAAAGGTCTAAAACCTGCATAGAGCTATCAGCAACCTCAACAACTCCCTTAGCTATTTCCTCAATAGAAATTGCATTTTGATCAATACTCGTTGTTTGTTTTTCTGTACTCATAGCCACTTGTTGCATCGCTTCCGTCACCTGCTCTGAGGCAGCAATATTTTGCTCCGCATTGGCGGATAAATCTTGAGCTGACTTTTGGACATGCTCAGCACTTTGATTGACATTGCGGATTAATTTTTTTAAGTTTACCTTCATGGATATGAAGGCTTCCCCTAATTGACCAATCTCGTCCTTAGAGTGGACTTCAATGTACTCAGTTAAATCGCCATCACTAATTTTTAATGCGCTATTTTGAAGAAGTTTAAGCGGTTTAACAATAGACTTGATCATGTAAAGCATAAAAATTAGACCTATAATAATTGACAAGAAAGTAATTACTAAAATTGTTTTTAAAGTTGAAGAAGCGGCATTTGTAGCCTCTGCTGTAAACATTGTGCCAATGACCTTCCAGCCTGTCAGTTCATTTGTGATAAATTGTAAGTGACGGTCATTTTCAATAATTGTTCCTTTCTCTTGCTCATAAACCTTGGAAATATAGCCTTCTGTCGCTTCAGAACCGCTCTCTTTATCTCGTTGAGAGACATATAGCTTATCCTTATCTACTAGGGAAGCGAATCCAGTTTCCCCAATACGAGCTTCTTCAGTAATAGCACCTAAGACAGAGATATTAAAATCTAATGCAATTACTCCAGAACCATCTGGAAGAGTCTGCATTACTGAAACAACCATGTTATTTGTTGATTTTGATATATAGGGAGAAGTAATGGTAACTTGTCCTTTGTTAGCGATAGCTTCTTGATACCAAGGTCGTTCACGCGGATCATAATCACTTTCATACTCATGAACAGGTTCATCAATTATTCTGCCATCTGCAGTACCTATATAAAGCAATTCAACCTCTGGGTGTGTATTTATATATTCTTGGAAAAGACCTTTTAATTCATTACTTTTTTCCCCCGATAAATAAGTTTGATCCACTTTTTTTGCAAAGTATTCTATGTCCAATATTTTAGGAGCAAACGTATTTGTAATATTTGTATTGAGCATGCGTACACTTTCTGTAGCACTTGCTTGTTGCTCCTTGAGAATTTGGCTTTTTGTACTTTTGAAGGAGGTGTATCCGATAAATAAAGTTGGAACGAGTAGAATGGCTAAAAATGCAAATATTAGTTTTTTTCGTAAGCTGATACGTTTCATAGATATATTCCCCCTTATGACATTATTTATATATATGAATAAATTGAACTACCGAAGATAGAATGTTATTTGTCTTATTTTATCAGAAAAACATAAAATTGTATGTAATATATTGGAATATATCTTTATTCAGCAGAATACTCTCACCTCTATAGGCGGCATGGTGAATGCTATTTTTTTCCTTATCAGTGGACGTACAAACGCCTTCTGAATAAATATAAAGCCCTTGGCGGATGTCACGGATTTTGAAGAGGAGTTTTTCGAACAAGCTCGAAAAAAATCCGGACACAATTACGCTGGGGCGTAATTGATTAATATATTTCGACTTCTAAACCACTTTACCGGTAGTTCAAATATTTTAATCTGATTCTAAAAGTAAAATGAATTTAAATCAATACAATTATCTAAAATGTCAGAAAATTGGAATTCCTGTTTTGTATGAATAATTTTTAGCTATACAAAAATAAAAAGTCCGAGCTCAATTGTATGTTGAGCTCGGATTTATGAATCATTAATATTTAAAACGAATGACATAGCCCTGTAATTCATCAGCCATATCAAGTAGTGTTTTAGCAGCAGTAGCCATATCCTGCATGGAGGATAATGTTTGCTCTGTAGATGCAGCCACTTCTTCAGATGCAGCAGCATTTAATTTAGCGTGGTCTGTTAGCTCAATAGCTGTTGCAGAGACTTCTTCAACCACTGCGGACATTTCCTGTGCAGAGGCAGATATATCCTCCATCTTCGGAGCCATTTCTCGTAAGCTAGCAATAATATTCGCAAACTTTTTACTTGTATCATCTGTTAGCTGTAAGCCATCCTGCACATCTGTAGAAGCCTTTATCATTGTTTGTACTGATTTGGCAGTCTCTTGCTGAATACCAGTAATTAACTCAGAAATTTGCTTTGCCGAATGCTGTGATTGTTCTGCTAATTTTCGAACTTCATCGGCAACTACGGCAAACCCTTTTCCATGCTCTCCTGCTCGGGCAGCCTCAATAGCAGCATTTAAGGCAAGAAGATTTGTTTGATCGGAAATTGCACTAATAATTTCTAATATAGAGCCAATTTCTTTTGTTCGGTCATAGAGAGATTTTATCATCCTATCTGAAAGTGCTACAGATTCATGAATGGAATGCATTTGTTGAACCGTCTGCTCTACTGCATGACCGCCTTCCTCTGCCAATTGAATTGCATAGCTAGAGAGATCTGATACTTGCATAGAGCTAGCGGCAACCTCAACCACTCCCTTAGCAATTTCCTCGACTGATATTGCGTTCTGGTCAATTCCTGTTGTTTGTTTTTCTGTACTGATAGCCACCTGCTGCATCGCTTCTGTCACTTGCTCAGATGCAGCAATATTTTGCTCTGTATTGGCCGATAAGCCTTGTGCAGCAGCTTGTACATGCTGAGAGCTTTGATCAACATTACGTATTAAAGATTTCAAACTTACCTTCATAGAGACAAAGGCCTCTCCCAGTTGTCCAACCTCATCTTTAGAATGAATATCAATAAACTCTGTTAAATCACCTTCACTAATTCTTACAGCACTTTGTTTTAGTCGATTAATTGGATTAACTATGGATTTAATCATATAAAGCATAAAGATAATACCAACAATTATTGAAACGGCAATGATTATTAAGTTCATATTAAAGGTTGAAGCAGCAGCCTTAGAGGCCTCAGCAGTAAACATGGTACCAACAATCTTCCACCCTGTTAACTTATTAGTAACAAATTGTAGTTGTTTATGTGATTCAATAACTATTCCACTATCTTGCTCATATATTTTTTTGATATAGCTTTCGGTTGCCTCAGAGCCACTTTCTTTCTCTTGGTCGGCAATATATATTTTATGATTGTCTAAAAGGGAAGCAAAACCAGTTTCCCCAATGCGTATATCATTTGTAATGGTACTGAGGGTAGAAATGTTTAAATCTAATGCTATTACGCCAGAGCTGTCGGGTAAAACTTGTGTAATAGTTATGACAGTTTCGCCTGTAGCTTGGGAAATATATGGTGCAGTGATGGACACTTGGTTGTTATTTTCTAGAGCCTGCTTGTACCATGATCTCGTACGTGGATCAAAACCATCTGGATATACTTGTATAGGTTCATCTAATAACCTACCATCTGCAGTTCCTAGATAAATGAGTTCTACCTCAGGATGCATATTAATATATTCCTGAAAAAGCGATTTTAGTTCTGGTACATTATCTTCTTGTATATAGGATTGATTAAGCTTTTTGGAGAAGTATTGGATATCTTTTATTTTTGGATCAATGGTGTTTGTAATATTTGTATTAAGCATGCGAACACTCTCGGCTGTGCTTGCTTGTTGTTCTTTTAAAATCTGTTGTTCAGCACTCTGGTAAGATATAATGCCAATTAATAGTGTTGGGACGAGAAGCATTGCTAAAAATGAAAAAATGAGCTTTTTCCTTATACTTAGTTGTTTCACTTAAATTATCCTCACTCTTATATTATAGTTGTATACTTTTCCGCAATAGGTAAAGAATAGACTAACTAGCTTATTTTATCAAAAATAAATGAAAAGTTAAGCGTTTTGCCATAAATGCTTTTTTATTAGAATGTTTACAGTAATATTACTCATGAGTGAACATAGAAAACTTATAATTGTTGTATACTAAAGTTAAAAAGAGGAGGGAATTGTTCATGATTAAACATATTGGACAGGTCATGCTGTATGTAAAGGATCAGGATGCAGCGATAAAGTTTTGGACAGAAAAAATTGGCTTTGTCGTAGTTGCTGAACAGGAAGAAGCAGGAATGCGATGGATTGAAATTGCTCCAACGAAAGACGCCCAAACCACTTTCGTTCTCCACAACAAAGAAATTATTGCAAAAATGCAACCTGAATTGAATTTAGGAACACCTTCAATTATGTTTTACGCTGATCATATAGAAGATCTGTATCAGGATTTTCAGGAAAAGGGCGTTAAAGTAGGAGATTTAGTAATGATGCCGATGGGGAGAGTATTTAATTTTGCTGATCATGAAGATAATTATTTCGCATTAGTTGAAAAATAAATAACAGTTTCGACTACTACCTCTAAAACGAGAATTTACTGAGCAAATTCTCGTTTTAAGTTATAGTAGAAAATTTATTCTAAGTCCTCACCATAAATTGATACCGTTTGGCGGTCCACTACAAATTTGGTGCCATCCCATTTTAGTATGTTTTCTACATAGCCTAATCCATCAGCATGATATCTCCCCGCAATAGCCTGATATGCCAAAATCTCGTATATTCCATCACGTTCATAATCCACAGGATATAGCCCGCTAATCGGATCAACCCATCCCTCTATAGGCTGTTTTAGCGTACCATCTTGATTATAGATCTCTGCTAAATATTCAGGTCCCTTGTACTGTAAATCAATAATATATTGCTTTTTAGGATTCGTGCTACGAACAGCTACTTTGTACTGATCTTGATAATTGACTGTATATTTATTAGTAAAAGATTCTGTATCAAAAATAGAGCGGATTTGCCCGTTTATTGAGGCAAAGATTTCGCCATTGATAATCCCTCCACTACCTCCAGTGTCAGAAATAGCTAGAATATCATCATGGTGATTGCCAGTGAAATCACCTAGAAATATAGTTGGATTATAGCCAATATTTTGCTTAAGCATTACTTTTTCAAATTTTTGTGTTTGCCCATAATAGATCCCTAAAGTTAGATTTTTCCATAATGGGCTATCTGGAGTTTTAGTTCCTATTAAAAGAACTGTTTCTAAATTGCCATCTCCATTAATATCGCCAAATTTTGTTTGAATAACTTCAGGAATTACATGTGTCGTGGCGATGTTACCTAAAGATGGATTCATATTATTCGTCATACATACACCTCTTTCTATCATCTAGCATATGTTGTAAAAACTGCTTGGTGAATAAAAATTAGCAGGATAAAGCCAATAAAACTTACAAAAAAACTTGTATTTAACCCATTGACATTTTTCAATGTGAAAAGTATCATAAATGTCAACGAATCAGAAAATTCAGTACCGATATAAATCTCACTACTAAAAAAAAGTAGTTAGAGATTATTTTTAAAAGTTAATTCTTAGTAAATATATATGTTTTATATAATTTGGGAAGAAGGAGATTTTCTTGAAGGATTTATTTATTAAAACAGCGCAACAAAAGTATTGGCTAGATCAACTGGCATCTATTGCGGAGCCGATCAAAGCAGAGGCAAAAGAGGTAGATGAACAATCTCGCTTTCCATTCGAAGCACATAGATTACTTCTGCAAATTGGCTATTCGAGACTAACTTTACCGGAGGAATTTGGCGGTGAAGGTTTATCAGTTTATGATATGGTACTCATTCAAGAAACATTAGCAAGCTATGACGAGAATGCTTCCCTCTCATTAGGTTGGACACTTGGTGTTGTAGGTGAAATATATGAGACAAAATTATGGGCGGATGATGCACTACATTTATTTGCACCAGAAATAAAAAATGGTGCGATTATCAATCGGGCTGTTAGTGAAGCAGCAACAGGTAGTCCAACACGTGGAGGGCGACCTGGGACAAATGCTATTTCAACAGAGCAAGGATGGCTTTTAAATGGGCGCAAAATTTTTACAACGGCCTCTCCAGTGCTTGATTATTTCTTAACATCAGCATGGATTGAGGAAAAAAATCAAATTGGTTTCTTCTTGATTCATAAAGATGTGGAAGGGCTCTCCATTGAAGAAAACTGGGAAATGTCTGCAATGCGAGGTACAAGTAGTCATGATTTAGTACTAACTGATGTAGTTGTTCCTAGTAGTTACTTAGTAGAATTACCTAGTCATCCTAGCGGAGGCAAAATAAATGGGTGGATTCTACATATTCCAGCAACTTACCTAGGGATTGCACAGGCAGCCCGTGACTATGCACTGCATTTTGCCAATCATCATCAACCGAATAGCTTGAATGCCCCAATCAGTACTTTACCCAATGTCCAGCAGCTTCTAGGAGACATTGAATTAAAGCTACATCAGGCACGCTATGTACTATACGGCGTAGCTGAGACTTATGATGACCCAGCAAGACGTGAATTTTTAACAAACGAAATGGCTGTGGCTAAACATACCGTAACGAATTTGGCAATTGAGATTGTCGATAAAGCAATGCGAGTAGTGGGCGCAAAAAGCTTACAGCTAACAAATCCATTGCAACGCTATTATCGAAATGTTCGCGCTGGTCTGCATAATCCTCCAATGGATGATATGACTATTATTAAGCTTGCTACGGCTGCAATTGAACAGCAAAAATCGAAAGAAAATTAATGATAAAACCATTGAGAATAAGGAGAAATGACATATGTTTAAACCAAAGAACAAGATTTTTAAATTTGCGGCAATAGGATTGGCTTCACTAGCTATTTTAGCAGGCTGTAATTCTGAGGAATCATCAGATAAAGGATCGGATGATGATGGCGCAAAAGTACGTACAGTAAAGGTCGCTTTTGATCAGGCTACTAAGCCAATTAGTTATATAGATGATAAAGGTAATCCAACAGGCTACGATGTTGAAGTGATGAAGCTAGTGGATGAATTATTACTTGAATATAAGTTTGAATATGTAGGAACAACAAGCGATGATTTACTGATTGGTGTAGAACAAGGGAAATATCAAGTAGGGGTTAAAAATGCATTCTTTACCCAGGAACGTACAGAAAAGTTTATTTTCCCGAAAGAATTTTTAGGATTAAGTAGTGCTGGTTTAGTATTACGAAAAGAAGATGAAGGTATAAAAACATTAGAAGACTTTGCGAATAAGGGCTATTCATTAGCACCGATTGCTGCGAATAATGCCCAGTATACAATTATTGATGAGTACAACACAGCTCATCCTGACAATCAAGTAAAATTACAGGCTGGAGATGCATTTACGGTTGATGTTGTGCAATGGGTAAATGAAAAACGTGTAGATGGCGGAGTTATGATTGAAGGTCCATTTAAGCAACAAGTTTTAGCAGAGAATGGTCCTTATCATAACTTAAAAGATGATGTAGTTTACAACGAATTTGCTGTTATTAAAACATGGCCATTGTTTAATAAAAAAGAACAAGAATTTGCAGATGCTTATGATAAAGCTATAGCACAGATTAAAGAGCAAAAGAAAACAAATGAGTTAAGCACGAAGTTTTACGGGCGAGATTTATTTGAAGTGTTAGAAAAAGTGAACCGTTAATAGGCGGTAATTAATGAATTCTCTTACTAAGAGAAAATGTTAGCAGCTCTACTATCGAATAAAAGGCTGTTGAGTCAGTATACTCAGCAGTCTTTATTCATACAAAGAGAAAAATTACTATGCTGTATCCAGACATTTATAAAAGTTGGTGAGGAAATGGAGAAGTATTTTGATGCATCATACATTTGGAATTCAATCCCTGTATTATTGCCCTTTTTAAAGGTGACCTTTTTAGTAGCAGGATCTTCCATTGTATTAGGCACAATATTTGGCTTATTATTAGCAGCTGCAAAGTTAAGCACTGTGAAATTATTACAAAAATTAGCGAATTTATATACAACAATTATGCGTTGTACACCATCAATTGTTCTATTATTCCTTGTCTACTATGGTGTACCAGCATTAGCAGAAAACGTTGGTATAAATCTGCATTCGATTGAAACAGCGATTTTTGTTGTGGTGACATTTACATTGCAGTTCGCAGCAATTATGTCAGAAGTGATACGTTCTGCATATTTAGCTATCCCCAAAGGTCAATTTGAAGCGGCAGTTAGTGTAGGATTAACGCCAATTCAAGCCTATCGACGTATTATTTTCCCCCAAGCACTTGTTGTTGCCTTACCAAACTTTGGGAACGGCATGATTGCGTTATTACAGGAGGGGGCACTTGCTTATACGATTGGCTTAATAGACATTGTTGGAAAGGCAAACTTAATTATCGCAAGTAATATTAATGCACATGCATTAGAGATATACATTGCTTTAGCCATTGTTTATTGGGTGCTTTCAATTATTATTGAAAAATTCTTTGCTATGCTAGAAAAGTTTTTTGGCAAAGGGAAAAAGACATTAGAAACAACGTAGGGAGGGGAAGCCATGAATTATCAATTTTTACTTGAAACATTTTTTGTAGCATTATCAGGTGTTCCTATTGCACTCCTTGTAACCATCGTTGCGTTGCTCGTTGCTTTGCCACTTGGTTTTTTACTGGCATTAACACGTATTAATAAAGTTCCAGTTATTCATCATTTAGCAAAGATCTATGTCTCCTTTGTTAGAGGAACACCCATAATTATTCAAATTTTTATTATGTATAGTAGCATTCCGTTAATGCTAAAAATTATTTTTGAAAAATACAATATTAGCTATGATATTTATAAAATCAATCCTATTTGGTACGCATTTATTGTTTTTGCCTTTAGTACAACAGCTATTTTAATTGAGGTATTTCGTTCTGCTTTAAGTACGATTGAAAAAGGCCAGCTAGAGGCAGCACATGCAACGGGCTTAACAACATTCCAGGCTTACCGCCGAATAATTATTCCTCAAGCTTTAGTAGTGGCTATGCCAAATATTTGTACGGCTACTGTAAATCTCATTAAAGCGACATCTTTAGGCTATGCAATGTCCTTACCCGAAATCACTTTGAAGGCAAAGGTAGCTGCAAATGTTGGTTACAATTATGTTGAAGCATATATTGATATTTTCATTGTGTACTTAATTTTATGTAGTACCGTTGAATTTCTCTTTAAACGATATGAAAAGCATTTAAGTAAATTTAAAGCGGCAAATGCCTAAGGGGTGATGAAGTATGTTAGAGATAAAAAATATCCATAAATCATTTGGTAATAATGAAATTTTAAAGGGCGTTGATTTAGCCATTGATAAAGGTGATGTTGTTGTTATTTTAGGTCCCAGTGGTTCAGGAAAAACAACCTTATTACGATGCATTAACTTTTTGGAAAATGCTGATCAGGGGCATGCAACATTTGGAGATATTCAAGTAGATTTTCAACATGTAAAGAAAAAAGACGTACATGCAATTCGTCAGCGTGTAGCATTTGTCTTTCAAAACTATAATCTCTTCACTAATAAAACGGCTCTAGAAAACGTTACAGAAGGTCTTATCATTGGTCGAAAGGTACCAAAAGCGCAGGCAATTGAGATTGGCAAAAAGGCACTTGATAAAGTAGGACTTTCAGAAAAATATGATGCCTATCCAAGTCAGTTGTCTGGAGGTCAACAGCAACGAGTTGGTATTGCACGAGCAGTGGCATTAAATCCAGATATTATTTTATTTGATGAACCAACCTCTGCACTCGATCCAGAGTTAGTTGGTGAGGTACTACAGGTCATGAAAAACATAGCAGCTGAAGGTACTACAATGCTTGTGGTCACACACGAAATGGGCTTTGCAAAGGATGTAGCCAACCGAGTAATATTTATGGATGGCGGAGTCGTTGTAGAGGAGGGAAGCCCGCATGATATATTTGTAAATCCAAAAGAAGAGCGGACAAAAAAATTCCTAAAACGTGTTATTCCAGAAGACTACACATTCTATATATAAAAATAAAGGAGAATCTGTAAGGAACAGATTCTCCTGTTGCCTATTATTGTAGGAAATACGTTAATTTGTTGATGGAATAAATGTGCAACTCATGCATAGCTCTCGTGCAGGCTGTATAGAAATAGTATCGTTCGTTTTCTCTTGAATAATTAGCAGCAGATGCATTATAGATAAGTACTGCATCAAATTCGATACCTTTTGCCATATATGCTGGTAGTAATAATATACCCTTTTTAAATTGCTTGGTATTGTGGTTAATTAGTTGAATATCTACTTGATTGCTTAATTGCTCATAAACAGCAGAGCATTCAGCTGCAGTTTTACAAATAACAGCAATGGTTTCAAATTTGGTAGATAGATTGCTGATGTTTTGGATAATTTGTTCAACTAAATCGATTTCATTCGGCACGATAGTAATCGATGGTTCTGGACCATTTCGGTTAAATGCCTCTACTTCACTACCATCGTTTAAAATCTTGGCAGTGAGTTGAATGATTTGCTTTGTTGAACGGTAGCTTTTCGTTAAAATCATTTTTTTTGCATGCTCGCCATATAATTGAGGGTCAAGCAGTGAAGGATTATCAAAGGTATGCGGATGAATCGTTTGATGTCCATCTCCTAAAATTGTCATACGTGCTTTTGGAAATAGCTGCTGTAAAACAGTTAATTGGAATGGAGAATAATCTTGTGCTTCGTCAATCAAAACATGACGTATCATCATATTTGTTTGTTGCCCTTCAATTTTGTCCTGTAAATATAAAAATGGTGCTGCATCCTCATAGACAATCAGACGTTTTGCTAAATTAGGGAGTGTTTGCTGGCAAATATCCTCCCAATCATCAGGCATAAGGTGCTGTAATTCTTTATGAATGGGACTATTCAGATCAAAAAGTTGGCGATACGTACCTAATATATGAACAAACTTTAACTGATTAACGGAGTTGCGTAATGGTTTAAAGTGTTTTTTGGCAATTTGTCTCGCTAATTTTTTGCGTTCTTGATCAAAATCATCGAAAGAGTTTTCTGTATAGCGTCCCTCATATAAAAGCTCCTTGAAAGACTTGGAGTAGTCCTCCTTGTCTAATAGTTCAGCTTCTTCTTCTACCCATTCTTTTCTGCGCTCCTCCCTTTCAAATTTCGTTAGTTGCTGCAATATCCATTCTTTCACTAATTGTAGGCGGTCAGGTATTGACATTAACAAAGGGAAAGAATAGAAGTATTCCGTAATTGCCTTGGCACTAATAATTCGTTCTCCACGAAAAACAATATTTTTAAATAATAAGCCTTTATTCGATAAATAGCTTACATATTGATCCATTAATTGTTTGTAAGCAAGGCTCGCTTTAAAAGAAATAGTGCTTAATTTTGTTTGATAATGAGCGTCATTCTTTTCTGTTAAAAGATCTTCAAGTTGCTCATAAGGATATTCTATTTGGAACTGTCGACCTAAACGTTTTTCAGCATACTCGATGAACGTCAATTGTTGCATATTGTCTTCACCTAAATCAGGTAAGACCGTATGGACGTATTGATTAAAAAGTTGATTAGGTGTAATCAATAAAATTTGATCGGCCGTCATTTCATTGCGATAACGATACAACAGATAGGCTACCCGTTGAAGAGCAACAGCTGTTTTGCCACTACCCGCAACACCCTCTACGATGAGATAGCGTGAGTGAACATGGCGAATAATCTTATTTTGTTCTGCTTGAATCGTTGTAACGATACTGCGAATATGCTCGTTTGCATTTTGTGCGAGGATATCAAGCAATAAGTCATCACCAATGGTAAGACCAGTATTAAACATGGATTGTAGCTGCCCATTTTTAATAATAAATTGTCGTTTTAGTAACATTTCACCATGAACTTCTTCTGCTATTGTGTCGTAGGAGGCTCCACCTGGTGTGTAATCATAGTACATACTCGATATAGGTGCACGCCAATCATAAATAACTATATTTTCATCCTGTTCATCCAATAATGTGGCAACACCTATATAAATTTTTAAAGGATCTTGATGCCCATTTTGTAAAAAGTCAATACGAGCAAAATAGGGTGACTGTTGTAAACGTTCATAAACCTTTACATTCCGAATTGCACGCTGCTGTGCAAGTTCTGAGTCAGATAGAAGCTCTACCTGTTGCTTAATTGCAAAAAAAGTTTCATCAACATCCTCAGCAGTATCTAAATTGACTCTGACATCGTTCCAAAAAGTTTTCTTCAGTGCGACAGCATTTTCCTTGAAGCCTTTTTCTTTAAGCAGTAATTCGTTTTTTTTGTAATCAATGAGGTTTAAACTATGCTCAAGGTGATGTTTTTCTTCTTGCCATTCATTTTGATTTTCCAACGTTTACTCACATTCCTCTCCATATTTTTCTCTTACTGCGGCAGTAACCCTCACCTATAAAGATGGTGAGAAGAAGGTAATTGTGATTCTCTAAATGGTTGTCCAAACACCTTTTTCAGTATACAAACACATCTATCCCAAGGGAAAAAGTAGGGTGATTGAATCAGGAGATTTATCATACATCTACTTCGCAAAGAAGTATAGTCTAGTAATTTTTGTAAATTTATGATACAATAACGGTGTAAAGTAATAAAATATTAATATACAAAGACTGCTCTACAAAAAGGTGGAGCAGTCTTTTTTATATGTAATACCTCCACCCAATATGACTGATTACAATAAATAATTATTAAAATTGGTGTCCATACCTAAAGAATATGACACGAAACACGATATAGAAACTTGAAGGGAGGTGAAAAGGATGAAGGTGATCTTTACAGTGGGGTTGCCTGGGAGTGGAAAAAGTACATTTGTGAAACAGCTAGCGAAAAGGGAAGAAGCGATTGTTCTTTCAAGTGATGCTATACGGCAGGAGCTGTTTGGTGACGCAACTAAGCAGAAATCACGTGTGGTCTTTCGCACATTATATGAGCGTCTTAATGACTTAGTGGCAAAAGGTTTTTCTGTCATAGTAGATGCCACAAATATTGAAAGAGAACGCAGGATGTTTGCACTTCGTAAATTACCAAGCACGATTAAGAAGGAATGCTATTACTTTGATACACCCTATTCAAGTTGTGTAGCAAGAAACCAACAACGGAAGCGGCAAGTACCATTGATGGTGATGGAAAAAATGAGAAAGCATTTAGAATTCCCAACAGTAGGAGAAGGATTCGATGTAGTGCATATTGTACATGAATCAAGTCCATATGACATTTCTCGACAACAATTTATTTCACTTATTCAAAGCCAACCCACTTATGAAAAGCTTTTTCAAACACTTCGATCAGTCCCACTATTTAAAGAAATTTATCATTTTAATCAAGAAAATCCACATCATCAATTTCTACTATGTCAGCATACTTATTTTGTGTTTGCCTATATCAATGAATACTATTTGGAAAGTGATAAGCTGGCATTACAAATAGCAGGATTATTCCATGATGTTGGGAAGCCATTTTGTAAAAAATTTAAACCACTGCAACAACGGTATGGCTATTTTGGCCATGAAAATGTATCGGCTCAAATGGTTTGTCATTTTTTATTAGAGTTGGGCTTTGAAGAGGATTTCGTTTTAAAGGTTGTACATTTAGTGCAGTTCCATATGTTAATACAGTATGGGGGCGATAGAGGTGGAAGCCAAATTTATCATTTATTAGATGGCGATTTATTAACAAGGCTTTACTTTTTCCGTGAGGCAGATCAATTTGCCAAATAAACAATAGAGAAAAGAAGTGGAGATATGACGAAATTAAAGAAATATCCAAGAAGCTTTCATTTACCTTGGAGTAGAAGCTATACCCATGATGATAAGGTTGCTAAAAACGTGAATCATTTTATAGGAAAAGAAGTGGTTGTCACTGAAAAATTAGATGGAGAAGGCACTACACTTTACAAAGACTATATGCATGCCAGAAGCATCGATTCAGCCAATCATCCTTCTAGACATTGGGTAAAAACATTTCACGCGAGTTTTGCATATCGGATTCCAAAAGATTGGCGTCTATGTGGAGAAAATGTTTACGCCAAGCATTCCATTTATTATCAAGCGTTAACAAGCTACTTTTATTTATTTAGTATTTGGAATGAAGAGAATATTTGTTTGAGCTGGGATGAGACAGTTGCCTTTGCCGCTGAGTTAGGTATTGAAACCGCACCTGTTTTATATCGAGGGATTTTCGATGAAGAAAAAATAAAACGTACATTTACTGGTAAATCATTTTTTGATGGTGAACAAGAAGGTTATGTCATTAGAAATGCGGGATCATTTCATTATGATGATTTCCAATATAATTTAGGGAAATTTGTCAGATTGCATCATGTTCAAACAAGTGAGCATTGGTTACAAGAAGAAGTCATTCCTAATCGTTTAAAATAAACCTGATTTAACTGTGATTTCTAATTATTAAAAAAGGACTGAGAAAAATGTAATACTACATCAATCTATCAATCAAAAATTATATATTATGAGGAAGTGTGCAAGGGCTGCATATCCCTATAGAAAAGGGTTTACAGGTTCAATTCCTGTCATCCTCACTTAAATGTAAATAAAAAATGAACTCTCTTTAGTAACGAGAGTTCATTTTTGTATTATTTAGTGTAATTATCGAAATAGCCTTGAATATAAATCATTGGTGTTCCTTTGTCACCCGAACCTGATGTTAAGTCAGATAGAGAACCAATTAGGTCTGTTAAGCGACGAGGTGTTGTTCCTTGAGCTGCCATTTGACCAGTTAAATCTTCATCTTTATTTTGGATATAGTCAGAAATCGCTGCTTTTAATTCATCACCGCGAAGATCAGCAAAATCATTATCTGCTAGGTATTTTAGTTTAACTTCATTTGGTGTTCCATCTAATCCAGCAGTATAGGCTGGTGAAACAACAGGGTCAGCTAATTCCCAAATTTTACCTACAGGATCTTTGAATGCACCATCACCATAAATCATGACTTCAACTGTTTTACCAGTAGCCTCTTTGATTTTTGCTTGGATACCGTCAACAATTGGCTGGCAAGTATGCGGGAATAATTTCACACTATCTTCTGTTGCTTTGTTTGAGCCAAGTAAACCGTATTCCTCATTGAAGCCTGAACCGTTCATAGATGCTGATAAGATATTATCAAGGCTGTATACTTTTTCAGCCCCATTCACTGTTAGAATACGTTTTGTGCGTAGGCGTGTATGAATATCACAAGTTAAAACACTCTTCGTATAGTCCAAAATTGTTTTTGGATTATTTGAAAAGATAACCTCACAAGAAGCGCCTTCAGCTTCGATTAATTCCTTATAATATTCAATATAATCTACACCTGTAAATGTGTGTTTTTTATAGCCGAAATGCTCACGGAATTCAACTTCATTTAATGTATCTGTCCAAGGGTTAATTCCTTTTACATCTAGCTCGTCTATATCAACTAGGTGATTACCAACCTCATCAGATGGATAACTTAACATAAGAACAACTTTTTTAACGCCTTTAGCAATACCACGTAAGCAGTTTGCGAAACGGTTACGGCTAAGAATAGGGAAAATAACACCAACAGTATCATCACCAAATTTGGCAGCTACGTCAGCTGCGATGTCGTCGATTGATGCATAGTTACCTTGTGCACGTGCTACGACAGATTCTGTTACTGTGACAATGTCTCGATCTTCAATTGAATAGCCTTCAATCTGTGCGGCATTTAATACCGTATCAACAACGATTTGTTCAATATCATCGCCTTCGTTAATAATTGGACCACGAAGACCTCTTACAACTGTACCAACTACACGTTCCAAAATAATCTCTCCTCATTAACAGGTAAATGTTTTATGTGAATAAAAATCAATATAATTTTACTATACGCTCCTTTAATGATATAAGTAAAATTAATAGTTCGTATAATAGCTATAAGGAGTGCTTATATGATAGGGAAGTTAGATTTATACCGTGTTTTTAGTGTTGTTGCTAAAAATAATAGCTTTTCAAGGGCTGCTAGGGATTTATATATGACACAGCCAGCTGTTAGCCAAGCCATGATGCAATTAGAAAAGGAACTTGGTACACGTCTCTTTAATCGCACACCTAAGGGGGTAACACTAACAACTGAAGGTAGTCTTTTATACGAGTATACGAATTCAGCGTTAGGTCTTTTAGATGCTGGTGAGGAAAAGCTACTGGAATTTAAAAATTTAACAACTGGTCAACTAAAAATTGGTGTAGGAGATACGATTTCCCGCTTTTTTTTAATGCCATATCTAGAGGCATTTCATACCATGTATCCGAACATAAAATTGCAAATGTTAAATGGGACGACATCGGAAATTTGTAATTTTATTAAGTCTGGTGAGGTGGATATAGGACTTTGTAATTTTCCGATAGAAGATGCGACATTACAGTTAACCGTATGTACTGAGGTTCAAGATGTTTTTGTATGTGGTGAAAAATACCGAACATTAACGTCAAAAAAATTAAGCTTTGAAGATCTTTTAAAATTTCCCCTTGTTTTTTTAGAGCAAAAATCAAATTCCAGAAAATATGTAGAAGATTATTTATTTGCAAGAGGAATACATATCGAACCTGAGTTTGAGCTAGGGTCGCATGATCTTGTGCTGGAATTCGCACGTAGTAATTTAGGCATTGCTTGTGTAACGAAAGAATTTTCTAAGGATTATTTGCAACGAGGACTTTTATATGAGTTAACATTAACTGAACAAATACCAGCCCGTAGTATAGGCATGTGTTATTTAAAGAGTGTTCCACTTTCACGGGCGGCTGCAAAATTTGTAGATATTATAGAGCAAAAGCAGGAGCGTAAACGTTTAAATCCGAGAAATATTAAGTAAGCTTAGCGACTAGTAATAGCATGCTAAGCTTTTTTGAGTAGAGCTTCAATAAGCGTGTCAGCATTACGCTTATTTTTCATCGTGGGAGAGTATAGATATGAAAATGTTCGCATAAAATGCTGCTCTTCTAAATGTAAAACTTTGATATCCCCACTCTTTAATTCACGTTCAATAACACTTGCAGATAGTAATGAAAGTCCAAGCCCATGTATAACGCTCTCCTTGACACCCTGATTACTGCTAACGGTAAGAAGTGAATGTACTTGAAGTCCATTTGCTCTAAATAAATGGTCTAAATAGTAGCGTGTACCTGAGCCTTCTTCCCTCGCAACCCAGTTCTGCTGCTGCAGGTTCTCAACAGTAATAGTGGGTTCCTTTACAAGAGGATGATTACTGGCGCTAACAATAAATAATTCGTCCTGCATAAATGGTTTAATAATAAGTTCATGGTCATGAGCCTGCCCCTCAATAAGACCAATATCAACCTGCAATAATTTTGTATACTGAATGATTTCTTTCGTATTACCAATAATAATTTGAAGCTCCAGCTGAGGAAATTGCTTTTGCAGGCTCGCAATGATGGGAGGCAGTATATATTCACCAATTGTAAAGCTTGCGCCAATAATAAGTGTACCTTGAATCTCATGATGGTAGGCTAAAATTTCTTCCTTTGCTTGCTCTGCAATGGCCATCATTTGTTTTGCTCGATTATATAAAATCTCTCCAGTAGGTGTAATTTGCACAGACTTTGGTGAACGAATAAATAAAGTAGTTTGCAGTTCTTGTTCTAAATTTTTAATGTGTAAGCTTACACTTGGCTGCGAAATATGGAGTATTTCGGAGGCTTTTGTAAAATTATTAACCTCAACTAGTGTGATAAAAGTTTTTAAAGCATCATATTGCATGCCATCACTCCTACTATTAAAAATATTAATAATCATGATTATATATATGTATTTTACTGATGACTAACTTTTTAATAAAGTAAAATCATAAAGGATGAAAGAAGTGAACATCATGGTGAATGGACAAAATCGATTAAAAAGCTTCCTAGCCCCAGCATTTATCAAGGGGATATTGTTAACACTCCTTATTGCTCTATCGGCAAAATATATTTCAACATTTCCGTTCTTCTCAATATTGGGCCAGCTTGTCATTGCTATTCTATTAGGAATGGCTTGGAGAGCAGCTTTTAAGGTGCATGATTCATGGCAGGGCGGTATATCATTTTCAAGTAAAAAATTATTAAGATTTGGGATTGTTTTATTAGGAATGCGCTTGAATTTAGCGGATATTTATCATGCTGGAGTGAGTGTTTTTCTAATTGCATTATTAGATTTAGTATTTGCCTTAGTGATTGTCTATGGTTTGACAAAGGTGTTTCATGTCGAACGAAAACTGGGCATTTTAACAGCTTGTGGGACAGCCATCTGTGGAGCAGCTGCTGTCGTTGCTATTGCTCCTCAAATTAAAGCGAATGAAAAAGAAACAGCGGTGGGTGCAGCAATTGTCGCGTTACTAGGCACGTTATTCACGTTAGTCTATACATTGTGCTATTCATTATTTGGGTTAGCACCAACGGAATATGGTGTTTTTGCAGGAGGTACCTTACATGAAATTGCCCATGTGATTGCGGCAGCATCAGCTGGTGGCAATGAAGCTATCGATATGGCGGTTATTGTTAAACTAACCCGTGTGGCTTTACTCGTGCCAGTAGCAATCATTATTGGTATTTTTTATCGGAAAATGGAGAGAGGGCAGGAAAAAGAGCCATTTTCGCTGTCAATTATCCCGTGGTTTATTCTTGGCTTTTTAGCAATGAGTGCAATTAATTCATTAGGAATAGTTCCATCTAATGTAGCGCAGGCATTTGTTAATATTGCCTATATTTTAATTGGCATGGCCATGGCTGGATTGGGATTAAACGTAGACATAAAAACCTTTAAGCAATTAGGTGTAAAAGCCTTTATTGCAGGTCTTATCGGTTCAATTTGCCTATCGGCTGTAGGATACCTTTTAGTTATTTTTATACAGCAATAAAGAATTTCAAAAAACCCTGCATATTTTCGAATATGCAGGGTTTTTTTAGATAGAATCAGAAGATAATTTAATGATAAATTAGCGAGCTGCTTCGATTGAAGACGCTAATTCTGCTATAACGATTTTGCTGCCTATCATTGGACTATTTTCAGGTTTTGCTCCCTCTGAGCCCGGCTCTGGACGATGATGTGCAGCTGCGAATGCATCGCTATCTCGCCAAGCTTGGAAATGTTCCTTTGATTCCCAGTACATGTTGACACTCATTTCGTCATAAGTTGGGTCATCCGTTGACACTAACACCTCTACTTTATGAAAACCTTCAAACTGTTGTAGCGGTCCTGGCTTTGTAAAATTCGGTGCCATTTTTGCAGCAAAGCCGGGTTTGACCTGAATACGATTTGTTACAATAATCATGTTTTCTACCCCCCTAATCATTTTCTAAATAAAGAAAATCTATTAACTTGAATGAAATTATCAATGATTATCATTCGCAATCAATGATAATTGTCGTAGGAAGACATTGTCAATAGAATAGCAATGTTTATACTAAAAAGGTTAAAGGACATTTCCAAATATGTAAAGTTTATTGTCAGTATAAATCGTGTTTAAACGGATTTATCTGATTGGATTCCAGACACTTAGCTGACATATTCCGATGATATAATGATAACACGCAAGCTAGGGACGAGGTGAAGGACATGGCAAAAATATTAATTGTAGAAGACGAATATGCCATAAGTCAGGTGTTAAAAGCTTATTTAAAAAAGGTTGGCTATGATGTGATGCAATGTTTTAATGGCGGGCAGGCACTGACTGTGTTTCAAGAGTGTCAACCAAATTTAGTGCTACTAGATATTATGTTGCCAGAGAAAAATGGTTGGAGAATTTTAGAGGAAATAAGAGGTATTAGTTCTTGTCCCATCATTATGTTAACGGCATTAGGAGATGTAAATTACCGTTTAGAGGGCTTTGATCAAGGTGTAGATGATTATATTGCTAAACCATTTATAGCAGATGAGGTAGTGGCAAGGGTAAAGGCTGTTCTAAGACGTGCCGAAGGAAATCAGTCAGCAGAAAAAAAGAAATTTGGCGAGCTTGAAATAGATATGAAGGCACATCGAGTACTACTGAATGGAGAGGAGATCATTTTAACGCCTAGAGACTTATCAGTGCTATTATTTTTGGCTGAGCATCCCAATCAAACATTTACACGCGATCAGTTAATTGAGCAAGTTTGGGGCTGGGAGTATGATGGCAGCGATCGAGCAGTTGATTTAGCGGTGAAGCGACTGCGAAAGGCATTGACAGATTGGGATGAGGCAGATGGAGAAATAAAGACATTACGTGGATTGGGGTATCAGCTAAGTGTTCCAAAAAGGTAAACGTATATCTTTACTCAACTACTGGACAAGTCGCTATTTATTGACGCTCTTTGTAGGACTAGCCATTATCTCTTTTATATCCGCAGTATGGATTCGTCAAACAACATTTGAAAACCGATTGGAAATGATGAAGTTTTTAGCTGATGAAACAGTATTTCGTCTTACAGATACTACAGGATCCAATAATGGACCTATAGGTGGAATTCCAGGTTTTATTGGCAACCGAGAACGATTTAGCATGAGAGAAATTGATCCTATTTTATATGTTGCTGACACAGAAGGCAATGTCTTAACAAGTAATCGACCAATTCCTCCAGGCAGTGCAAAAAATGTGGCCAATTTACTTGATGGTGAAGAAGATACAAAAAAAATAATCGACATGAATAAGGGCGGAGAGTCAGTTCAATATGTTGTAAAACGAAAAATTGAAAATAATCAGAAGGTAATTGGCTGGGTGCTTGTGCTTGAGAAAAAGGAAAACTTAACGAAGGTTAATCAAGCATATGGTCAATTAGCGTTACTGATAGGAGCCCTTGCCTTATTAGGATGGGGAGCTATTTATTTGTTGTCAAGGCGTTTGGCACATCCAATCAAACAAGTCGCCGAAGCCGCGAAGCAAGTGCAAGAGGGTAACTATACAGTCAATCTACCTGAAAATATTAAGGAAGAGGAAATTTATGAGCTCGTTACGTCCTTTAAGGAAATGGCTAATCGATTAGAGCAATTGGAAAAAACAAGGACAGAGCTATTAGCAGGTGTTACACATGAGCTTAAAACGCCTGTCACATCAATTAGTGGACTTTTACAAGCGGTGAGGGATGGAATCGTTACAGATCAAGATGCTAATGAATTTATTCAAATGGCGCTAGTTGAAACGACGAAAATGAAGACTATGGTTGGCGATTTATTAGCCTTCAATCAGTTTGCCGTCGATGCCATTCCTGTAAGACTAGAGACAGTTAATGTTAATCAACTTATACGTGATGCAGTTACCCAGTGGGAGGTAATGCAGGAAGAGGAAGCGGTAAAAATTCATATACAATTGCTTGCCCAAACCGTCTATGTACAGGCTGATGCTGTCCGAGTGCAGCAAATTGTCACGAATTTATTAACGAATGCAAGACAGGCCATGCAGGAGGGAACCGTAACGATTAGATTGCTGGAAAAGAATGATTCGATTTCTATTACTGTGAGAGACACTGGGCATGGTATTCCTCAAGAGGAACAGGCATTTATTTTTGAACGCTTCTTTAGAGGAGAAAAAAAAAAATACACAATTCGCGGACTAGGTCTAGGCTTATCACTTAGTAAAATGATGGCCCAGTCAATTGGCGGCGATTTGCGACTAATAGAAAGCAATTCCTCAGGAACATGCTTTGACCTTTCATTGAAAAAGGCTACTACGCTATAAAAGGCGTGGTAGCTTTTTCTTTTGTAAAGATTTTTTGAAGGAAATGTAAAGCTGACATCTGACTGACACATTAGACCTTTATAGTATGTTTTGTAAACGAGAAGCCAAGAGAAAGGGCGGGATCACGTTATGAAAAATAGGCTTTCCCGAACGCTAATCTTACCTGCTGGATTCGTCATGCTACTAGCTGGTTGTACTGTGGGCAGTGATTACGTAGCAAAGGTTGATGGAGAGAAGATTCTACAAACAGAATTAGATGATGCGTTGCGTGAACAATACAGTACTGAAGTACTTGAAACATTAATCGCTAACAAAATTGTTGAGCTTGAGGCAAAAAAGCAAGGCGTCACTGTATCTGAGGACAGTATTCAATCAGAGTATGAAGAGATAATAGAGTCATATGGTGGTGAAGAAGCCTTACAGGAAGCTTTGGAAGCTAATGGGCTAACAGAGGAAAGTGTAAGAGAAAATATTCGTATGTATCAGCTTACTAAGAATGTTATTGCTACGGGCATAGATATTACAGATGAGGAAGTAGCTCAATATTTTGATAACAATAAGGAGAGCTATGGACAGCAAGAAGAGGTTGTAGCCAGTCAAATTTTATTGGAGGATGAGACAACCGCAAAGGATGTACTGAAAAAGCTAAAAGCCGGTGAGGATTTTTCGGAGCTAGCAAAGGCATATTCAATAGATTCAGCTACAAGTGAAAATGGTGGTGACATCGGTACCATTAGTCGAGGTCAAATGGACGAGGCATTTGAGAAAGCGGCATTCGGTCTTGAGAAAAATAGTATTAGTGATATCGTTCAAACATCTGAAGGCTATCACATCATTAAAGTAACCGATAAGGTACCTGCAAAAGAGGCAGTACTCAAGGATGTTAAAGAGGATGTTTATGCCTCTATTCTTGAAGAGCGGATAAATGAAGAATATACATCTTGGCTAGATGAAAAACAAGAGGAATACAAAATCGAGAGAAAATAAGGAGTGGCTTATATGTCTACTATAACTTCCTTTAATCCTAACGGTCGCAGGGAGATCAAACAAGCAATTTCTTATCCCGACTATGCCTTATTAAAATCCAAGCTATGGCATGTAATGCAGTTAGACAAGCATGCAGGGATGAAAGGTAAATATTTAATTCGCAGCACTTACTTCGATAATTTTGCTAATAAGGTTCTTAATGAGAAAAAGGAGGGCTATATCAACCGTGATAAATACCGAGTACGAGTTTATGATAAATCCTCAGCCATTATTAATTTGGAAAGGAAAAGTAAGCGTAATAATCTTACCTTTAAAACAAAGTGTGCTATCTCCCGAAAGGAATATGAAAAAATGCGTAGTGGCGAAACATCTTGGATGGAAGAAGATCAACGCCCATTAATTCGGGATTTATATCAGGAAATGAAGTATAACCAGCTGAAACCAGTTACGGTCGTCGATTATGAGAGAGAGGCATATGTGTATGCTTATGGAAACGTGAGAATCACCTTTGATAGTAAGGTGCAATCAAGTCTCCGTAATACAGATATGTTTAATACCAAATTACCCATGGTGGATGTACTTGAACCAAACCTAGTTATTTTAGAGGTGAAATATGATGACTACTTACCAGATATGATTAAGTATTTACTGCAATCAGTAGATACACGTGCAGAAGCCTATTCAAAATATCAACTTAGTCGAATGTATGGCTAATATAAAGGAGAAATGAACAATGGATACAATCAAGTTTAGTGATATTTTTAAATCTAACTTTTTAGAAAAAACAACCTCATTTTCATTAATAGATTCAGTTATTGGCTTAGTAGTAGCCTTCTTTGTTGGAATTTTTATTTACGCTGTATATAAGAAGACCTTTAATGGTGTAATTTACTCCCATTCTTTTAATATTTCACTGCTAATTATGACAATGGCCACTGCGCTCGTTATTATGGGAATCAGTTCAAACGTGTTGTTATCGTTAGGTATGGTTGGTGCGTTATCAATCGTGCGTTTCCGAACACCCATTAAAGACCCTATGGATTTAGTCTATATTTTCTGGTCAATCGTTTCTGGGATTCTATGTGGCGCAGGGTTTATACCACTTGTTATTATTGGTGCAGTTTTAATTGGGCTTGTGCTACTGGTCTTTGTAAACAAAATTACTGTGGAAAATCCATATTTATTAATTGTGAAATTTGAAGAAGAACTAGCTTGTGATGAAGTAGAAAGAATTATAGCTGCACAATCTAAAAAATTCTCCTTAAAATCAAAATCTATTATGCAACATGATGAAATTGAAACAACCTATGAAATTCGTGTGAAACAAAATGATGCCAAGCTAATGGATCATCTGACAAAGGTACCAGGAGTAAAATCAGCAGTAATGCTTAGTTACGATGGTAATTTCACAGCTTAGTAAGCATTTTAGAAACCTAAAGAGAGGTGAAAATCATGATTAAAGCAAGAGCTGTCTATCTTAGTATGGCAATTCTACTTCTCCTCTTTGTTGTCATATATGCTGTGCTTCCAAATGTAGGTATTGAAACTAAAAATACCGAGTTTTCTTATGAGAATATTGTGTTTAATGAAAATAAAGTAACAACAGTAGATATTGAGATTGCTGAGGAAGATTGGGCAGATATGCTAGAAAATGCTGCAGCAGAGGAATTAAAGAAGGCGGATATTACGGTTAATGGTAAGAAAATAGAAAATGTAGCGATTCGTACAAAAGGGAATTTATCACTGCGTTCAGTTGTTAACAGTGATTCGGATCGCTATAGCTTAAAAATTGATTTTGACTACTATGATAATACACAGAGCTTATATGGTTTGAAAAAATTAAATTTAAATAATAATTATAGTGATTCTACTTTAATGCGAGAATATATCTCTTATGAACTGATGGAGCAAATGGGACTACCTACACCCGCACATTCTTATATGTATGTCACAGTGAATGGAGAAGAACGTGGTTTATTTTTAGGGGTTGAAGCGGTAGATGAAACCTTCCTAGCAAATAACTATGGCTCTAATAACGGCTTCTTGTTTAAGCCAGATGGTACAGGCAGTGATTTAAAATATATTAGTGATAATATTGCCGATTATACGGGAATTGGTTTAAAAACGAATGAAGCCAATGTTGATCAATCAAAGTTTATTAAAATGATTGAAGCCATCAATAATGGAGGTGACATTGATAAGTATATTGATGTCGATGAAATGCTACGCTACTTTGCTGTGAACACTGCCCTTGTAAATCTGGATAGCTATCAGGGGGATATGAAGCACAATTACTATTTGTATGAAGACAATGGCGTGTTTTCGATTATACCTTGGGATTACAATATGTCCTTTGGAGGCTTCGGTGCTGGGGGCGGTAGAATGGGGGGCAATAGTGATTTCCAGAACAATAAGGATTTGAAAGCTAGGCAATTCAATGCAACAGATGATTTTAAGAATAACGAACGCTCTAAACAACAACCAAACGTTGATCGAAATCAGAATGGGATAGATATGGCTGCAGGCATGTCTGGCAATCTTATGGAAGATAGTGCTATTAATTTTAGTGTGACTACCCCTGTATCTGGCGCAACATTAGAGGATAGACCGCTATTAAATGCCTTACTATCAAATGAAGAATATCGTGCTAAATATGAAGGCTATTTAGAAGAAGTGGCTACTAATTACTTAACAGAAGAATATATTCAAAGCATTACTAAAAAGTTAGCAGTGTTATTAACAACTTATGTGGAAGCAGACCCTACGAAATTCTCTACAACTGAGCAGTTTTTAGAGGCCGTAGAAGGGGAAAATAGTCTCCCTGAATTTGCTAAACAACGATCAGCATCTATTTTAAAGCAATTGTCTGGCGAGCTTGTTGTAGAAGCGTCAACATCACAAGGTAATATGGGGATGCCTAATCCTAATGATAATGGTGATATGAACGGCAACCCTATGCCTGAGGATTTTGATCCTTCACAGCTTCCTTCTTTCAATCAGGATGGCAATAATCAAGGGGAGCGCCCTGCTGGCGGCGGCCCAATGCAACGACCTGATCAAAATGGTGGGCCGATGGGAATGCCTGGCCAAAATAATGAACAGTTAAATCAAGCAACAGTCATTGATAAAAATACTGTGATTACAATAGTCGTTTGTTTGACCTTATTAATAGTTGCCCTTCTTGGTGTTCTTAAATTCAAGCGAAGAGGTCGATAAAAAATAACCATATCCAAAACTTTTGGGTATGGTTTTCATGTTGTTGAAATACTATTATGTCAATGAAATCAAGGTGACAAATTAAAAAGTATAGCCCTTTTTCAAAACGA
>NZ_JBXAPF010000014.1:0-117926 GCF_058803665.1 Lysinibacillus sp. GW821-FHT14F06 | reverse complement strand
TGTGTCTTTAGACATGGGCCAGTACCCCAGCGTTTCACGCGTAGAGCAAACCACCAGTTAGACTGGTGGTTCTGATTATTTCATAAACACTATTTTAAATCTCATTATGTGATTTTGGTTTTGGCCCTAGCTCTTGTGGTTCAATATCTGCAAATGTCTCGCCCTCTTCTTCCAAATCGCGCATACGATGTGCAATACGTGAGGCGGCAGATGCTGCGATGCTACCAACCAAATCATCTAAAAACGTATTGACATGATGCCCAGGATCCGTATCGAGTTTTTTTATAATACCAATTTTTTGCTTGTCTAGGTGTCCAAAAGTTGTTACTGCTATGCTACCATATGTAAAAACAGATCCGAGTGCGATTGTTTCATCTACACCAAATAATCCTTCATCAGATTCAATTATTTGCTGTAAAGGTGCTGATAGTAATTTTTTCTCAGCAAGTTCATCTAATTCAATGCCTACTAATAAAGCGTGTTGAACTTCGCGCTTACGTAAAACTCGCTCAACAGAATGAACGCAATGCTCCAATGTTAAGCCTTCATTATAGGTTTTTTGCATTTCATAAACGATCTCTGCAATATCCTCCAGTGTTACACCGCGACGAATGAGTGCAGCTTGAGCTGCCTTTGCTACTTCATCAGAGTGTATTCGACTACTTTTATCATGCATAACTAACCCTCATTTCGTTTTTATTGCTAGTATAAGTCTAGCCCAACCTATTATACCTTTACTTTGGTAATATGGTACAATTTTGTTACAAACACAAGAAGGAGTGTCACCATTGGATAAGGGAACTGTACAGGATTTAAAGTTCTATAGTGAAGCATTACAGGAGGAATTACAGCTTTATATTTATGTTCCTGCTAATTACTCTCCACTATATAAATATAACATTTTGATTGCATCTGACGGCAGGGATTACTTCCAGCTTGGGGGTATTACAAAACTTGCTGATGAGCTGATTGATGACTATGAAATCGAAAATTTAATAATTGCATTCGTTCCTTATAAGGATATTAAGGATCGACGCCACAAATATATTCCTAGTGGAGAACAGCACGAACCCTATCTGCGTTTTTTAGCCCATGAGCTTGTGCCATATTTAAATGCTGAATATGCAACCTACCAGATGGGAATGAGTCGTGCAGTAATTGGTGATTCGATGGCTGCAACCGCTTCCTTAATGGCCGCATTAAAATACCCAAGTATTTTTGGTAAGGTCATCATGCAATCCCCCTATGTAGATGAGGATGTTCTTAAGGCTGTAGAGAATTTTAAAGATCCAGGGGCAATTTCTATCTATCACATTGTTGGCAAGGGTGAAGATAAGGTAGTCACGATGGACAAAACTATAAAAGATTTTTTAACACCTAATCGTCAACTGCATAACCTCATGCTTAGCAAAGGATTTTCTACATTTTATGATGAATTTGACGGCAATCATACGTGGAAATATTGGAAGCCTGATTTAAGACGGGCATTGATAGAAAATTTCAATTAATCTTAGGCGATTCAAATTACGAAAAGGTAAATTTCTGTTATACTTAAATAGAAAAATTGTTTATTTTCGGGAGGTAATGGACTATGAAGTACGGTATTGTGGCATTTCCATCAAAAAAATTGCAAGATTTAGCGAACACTTATCGCAAACGTTACGATCCTCATTATGCGCAAATTACTCCGCATATGACATTAAAAGACAGCTTTGATGCTACGGAAGAAGATATTCAATCCATCGTAAAGCAATTAGATGAGCTTACTGCCAATTATGCGCCTTTAACTATTCATGCATCACGCATAAGTTCGTTTTTCCCAACAACCAATGCAATTTATTTCCGCATTGAACCAACTGAACAATTAGTAGCATTCAACCAAGCTATACAAGAAAAAGTACCATTTGGTGAACCAAAGCATGTCTTTGTGCCACATATTACGATTGCACAAAAAATGACGGACTCTGAGCATGATGATATTTTTGGACAATTACGTATGACGGGCGTTGATGAAAAAGATACGATTGATCGCATTCATCTACTATACCAATTAGAGGACGGTTCATGGACAACTTATGAAACATTCCGATTGACTGGAGCTGAGTAAGTTTTGTACAACGTTAAGATAGTGGAAACACAGAAAGAACATGATGATGCGTTTACAGTCCGCAAAAAAGTTTTTGTAGAAGAACAAGGTGTTCCGCTTCATCTTGAATGTGATGCAGAGGATGCAACCGCAACGCATTTCATTATGTATGATGACGACAATCCTGTTGGTGCTGCACGTTTACGCAATATCGAAAATGATGCTGTGAAAATAGAACGTGTTTGCATTTCACAAGACCAACGCGGAAAAAAACTTGGTGCTTTAATTATGAAGGAAATGGAGAAACACGCCATTTCAATGAATAAGCAAAAACTAAAGCTCCATGCCCAAAGCTATGCCATTCCTTTTTATGAGAAGCTTGGCTACACAGTCACTTCACCTGAATTTATGGATGCCGGCATTCCGCATCGTGCCATGGAAAAAGAGATTTAACAAATAGGTGTTACGATAATGCTGTGGCATATCGTAACACCCTTTTTATTTTTCTACACTGTTTAAAAGATTGATTTATAAATGAACATCCATTTAACCAATCTTTATGCTGTCTTATTTGACATAGTTCCTTGCATAATAGTAAATTCATACTATTTCATCATTCTAGTAATTTTATCTAAATCTAGTGAAGCTCCATCTTGAATAATAGATTGTACTAATTTATCCTCAAGCTCTTGAGTTATTTGTCTATTGGACACCTTAGCTACACGTCGTACGATTTTTCTTACTTGTTTTTCGCTTGTAAAATCTGCATGTTGAATAGCATTTGCTAATGCGAAGATTTCCTCCATCGATACTCCTGTTTTTTGTTCAATTGAATTAAAGAACGAGCGATTCATGTTTCCCCTCCTATCATTACAATTCTGTTTAATCCTCACTATTGTATGCATGTCAAAACAACTAGTGAAGGCTTTAACTTGTTTTAGAAAGGTTACTCCAAAGAAAAGTTAAAGCCCTTTATCTAATGTCACATTAATTTACAAAAGTAGCGCCTACGATAATTAAAAGAATGAAAAGAACAACAATTAGCACAAATGTTGAACTATTGCCACCGCTATAGCCTCCATAACAATAGCCACCATAGTCATTGCCTCCGCAATAATTATTGTTCCAGCTACCAACATTCCCTCCATACGGTTGAGCGCACCAGCCTTGATATCCCATAAAAGCAACCCTCCCTTCTACAACCTATAATATGTTTTCGGTGTAGAAGTGGGAGGGTTATTCGTCTAATCGATATTTCCTTTTGGTTTAAAAATTAATGCTCCAATAAAGCCAAAGATTATTGCTGCACTGATACCTGAGCTTGTCACTTCAAACATACCCGTTAATACACCTACAAGCCCATGTTTTTCTGCCTCTGCAATTGCACCATGTGTTAACGAGTTTCCAAAGGATGTAATTGGCACAGTTGCTCCAGCTCCTGCAAAATCAATAATGGGTTCATACAATCCCATACCGTCTAGTATGGCACCCACTACAACTAACGTACTTAATGTATGAGCTGGTGTTAATTTACCAACATCCATCATTAATTGACCGATAGCACAAATAATACCTCCGACAATAAATGCAAACACAAATGTCATTACCATAATTTTTGCCTCATTTCATTGTAATTTCAACTGCATGTGCCGTACACGGAATTGTTTCACCTTGCTGAAATGAAAGAGGCGATAGTAATGCCCCCGTTGCGACAAGAAGCACTCGCTTATAGGTCCCTGCTCGCATTTGCTGGATAACATAACTAAAGAAAATAGCTGCCGAACAGCCTGCACCACTTGCACCAGATTGGAATGATTCATCCTGTCCATAAAACTCCGCACCTGCATCACGTAAAATTGTTAGCTCTTCATTTTTTATGCCACTATCTACAAGCATTCCCTTTAGAAGTTTCAAGCCAAGCTGACCTAGGTCACCTGTTAAAATTAAATCATAATTGTATATCTTTTGATTTCGCTGCTCTAAATGAGATTGAATCGTTTGAAAAGCAGCTGGCGCCATTGCAGCACCCATATGAAAGGGATCGTCCATACCATAATCAATAGATTTTCCGACAGTTGCTGCCTCTATCGAAGGGTACTCCTCACGATGTTTACCAATCAAGGCATATCCAGCAGCTGTTACTGTCCATTGTGCGGTTTGGGGCTTTTGCGAGCCATAATTAACCGGATAACGGAATTGCCTCTCTATAGCATTATGCTGACTCGATGCACCAGCTAATGATAAATTGGCAGCACCAACCTCTGTTAAAAGACTCGCTACAATAACTGAAGAAATGGAGGTTGCACATGCAGAAAATAATCCAATAAAGGGGATGGCTAAATCTCTAGCAGCAAAATTGGTTGGTGTCATTTGATTGACTAAATCCCCCCCCATTAAATAATCAATATCAGGATTATGCACCCCTGCTTTTTTTATGGCAAATTCACAGGCCTCCTCCACCATTTTCCGATGTCCCTGTTCATTAGTCTTCATTTGCCATCGCTCGTCATCATAAATTGCATCAAAATATTGGCTAAATATGCTTCGATTCTCAAGTGGGCCTGCTACTACACCACCTGCTATTAAGGATGGCTTCGACTGAAAAATAATTACCATGAAACCACTCCTATCGTCACTAAAATATATTTAATAAGTGCAACAAAAAAGGCAGATACTACACCAAATAACACGACAGATCCAGCTAATTTAAATAAATTCCCACCAACACCAAGTACTAATCCTTCTGATCGATGCTCAATTGCTGCTGAAATAACAGCATTACCAAAACCTGTGACAGGCACAGCTGAACCTGCACCAGCAAATTGACCAATTCTTTTATATAAGCCAAAGCCTGTTAAAATCATGGCAAAAAAGACCATTGTAGCAACTGTTGGATTTCCTGCTGTTGCTTCCGTGAAATTAAAGAAAATGATGTAAAACAGTGACACAGCTTGTCCAATCGTACAAATTAGGCCACCAACAAAAAATGCCTTTGCAACATTCTTTAAAATAGGGGGCTTTGGTGTAACATTTTGTTCGAGTTGCTTATATTGCTCTTTTTCCACTTATGTCTCCTCCTTCGCAAGTTTTATCAGTTCAGTGATTTTATCGTTAAGTATATTATTTTCAACTTTGTCCTTTTTTATTTTATTGGCTTCATAATAAATTTTATAATCAGCTGAAACAAAAACTTCTTTATTTGGATATTTCTCATCAAATTTCTTTTGTAATTTTTCCTCTAATTTAGTCTTTCTCCACTTTTCCCATGGTTTAATTTGAACTGCTACAAGCATACTATCGTCATATTGAATAACCGTTGTTTTGTCCACATAGTCTTCTTTTAAAATGGATTCAACATCTTTTTCGTTTTCTGACGAACCGTAGATAACGAATTTTTCTTTTTCACCACAACCACTTAATAATGACAAACTGACAAATAGAGGTAACATTAATCCGAGTAGCTTCAAGTCTCTCCCTCCTTTTGCTTAAAGTTTCTCCATACATAAAAAAACTATTCATTTGCCGATGCATACAAAAGCCCGAGTCCATTTTTCATAAGGACATATTGTAGAAGTAGTAACGAGGAAAGGAGGTGACAATATGGGTTGTGGTAAGCCAACAAATCCTATTGGACCAATCCAATCAGCAGGCTGCGTTTGTGACGTAGTTCGCGCTATATTAGATATTCAAAATCAAGCGGTGAGAGAAGAGTGTCAACCATGTACAGCTAACTGCTTCTTAGAACCACTTGGAGGCATTGTAAGTCCTGCACGTTCTCACGCAGATACACGTGTATTTATGTTAATCACAAAAGATGGTACTCCATTTAAAGCATTCTTTAATTCTCCAACAGCAGATCCATGTATTTGTACATCTGTCTTCTTCCGTGTAGAAGATATGTTTGATGAGTGCTGTGCTACTTTACGTGTGTTAGAGCCTTTATGTTCCTTTGACTCTAGCGAAACTACAGTAGATTTATTAAGCCGCGATGGTTGCTGTGTCAACATGAAAAAAATCTGTAAAGTAGATGATTGGAATTCTACTGAGAGCTGTATCACTGTAGATTTATCTTGCTTCTGCGCAGTACAATGTATTGCCGATGTTGACTTAGGGATATGTGACTAAATCTTTTCTCCTTTGACACACTACACATAAAAAAGTGTACAGCATCCTCTGCTGTACACTTTTTTCATAGGGTTGGCAATTTTCTTCCTCGCCAAAATATTTGATCAATATCCTCAAAATATATAATCTCTTGTGTCTTCAATTCTAAAGAAGTAAGCTTCAATGAATCGATCTGTACTTCTGATGCTGAACCGCTTAATTTTCTGCCATCTTTTAAACAAATTAATAATGGCTGATACGCTTTTTGTCGAAATGGCTTTTCTAAAAATTGAAGTTGCTTTAGTAAATAGGGATCTATTTGTACTTCTTCGATTACTTCTTCTTTTTCTTCAACAGGTTGCTCACTAAAATAGCCATCCTTTACATACACAGATGTACTTTCATCCAACTCAAGTTCATGTAACACCTTGGAAATATTCAGGAAATATGATGGTGATTTTATAAATAAGCGTGGCTCACGATCCACTTTACTCACTTCCCTTTTTTTCATACAATATGCAAAAGTGAGTAATTTGGTTCTTAGCCTATTTGACTTAATAATACTGTTGCCAAACCTAAGTAAATTAAAATACTTGTAATATCATTTAATGTTGTAATAAAAGGACCTGATGCAACCGCTGGATCAATTTTTAAGCGATGCATAAGAAGTGGGATAAAAGAGCCTGCAAGTGTTGCAACTAAAATAGAACCACATAATGCTGCCCCTACCAACATTCCTAATAAGAGCTCTTGCTTCCAAATATAGATAATGCCAATAACAATCACTCCGCATACTACTCCAGACATTAGACCTGTGCCTGCTTCACGTGCTAATAATTTTAGCTTGCTATGTTCTTCTACATCACCTGTAGCAATTCCTCGTATTGCTACTGCTAAAGCCTGTGTTCCACTATTTCCAGAAGTACCTGAAATAAGAGGGATAAACACAGCAAGTAACGCAACCTTTTCTAAAGTTGCCTCAAATTGCCCCATTAAATTTGCTGTAAGCATCCCTAAAAATAGTAGTATCACTAGCCATGGCAAGCGTTTCTTTGCAGCTTGTAAGGAAGTCGTATCGAATTTATCCATATCGGAAATACCCGCTAATTTCGAGTAATCTTCTGATGCTTCTTCATCAATAACATCAATAATATCATCGACTGTAATAATGCCAAGTAATTCTCCCTTATCATCAATAACTGGCGTTGCTAAGAAATTATAATCCTTCATAATTTGAGCAACCTCTTCTTGGTCATCTTCCGCATGCACCATCACGACACGTTCATTCATAATAGAACGTATTAGCGTATCCTCGTCAGCAATAATTAAGTCACGAAGAGAAATAACACCTGTTAAGCGATGTGCCTCATCAACAACAAAAATATAATAAATAGTCTCTGCATCTGGCGCCTCTTTCCGTAAGATGGCCATAGCTGAACGAACTGTCGAATTTTCTGGAATTGCTACATACTCTGTTGTCATGATTGAACCGGCTGTATATTCATCATAGCTAAGAAGCTCATTAATTTCTTCAGCCGTTTCCTCATCCATCATGCCTAAATAGCTTTCACGTTGCTCTGTATCTAATTCATTTAATACATCCGCTGCATCATCTGCATACATATGCGAAAGCATTTCAGCACCATAAGAAGGTTCCATCTCAGCTAGATATGCTGTATATTCATCATCATCTATATCAATTGCCTCAAAAATATCAGCCATTTCAGTCGGAGCCAAGAATGAATAGATGATCTTCCTTATATCAGGTTCCACCTTCTCATAAAACGTTGCCTGATCATATGGATGAAGCTCTAAAAACTCTTCACGGAATGCGTCAATATCATGCGCTTCCAGCATTTCCCGTAAATGTGCTTCGTCGAATTGCACATCATCCTTTTCATTTCTTTCCTCTATCATGCTTGTCCCCTCCTTCCGAGCATTTAATCATTCATAGGTTGCCATAAATCTACCTTCTATATAATAGAGTGTATTATACCTTTTCTGCAAACCCTTTTTTTATTCGATAACAATTGAAACTAATTTCAAGCAAAAATTTCAATATTGCTTACTATTCGACTTAGATAGTAGAACTTCTATTTTACTATACCCTACAATGACTATCATTTCTGTAAACATAACGTTAAGAAAAATTATTCACCATATCATCAGTTAGAAAAACGATAAGGAGATGCCCGATTTGCGCGAACATCTCCTCGATTATTTAACATGTTTGAGCAATCGTTTCATTGAAAATATCGTGACATAACGGCTGATTATTTTGTTAAGCCAAGGAGTCATGAATTAATCGCTGCATATCTTCTTTTAATGCACTTGTAAAATGGAGATTTTCTCCTGACAACGGGTGAAGCATAGCTAAGGAGACGCAATGCAGGGCTTGTCTATTTAACAGTTCTCGACTACCACCATAAAGTTCGTCACCAATAAGTGGATGTCCTAAATACGCCATATGCACCCTTATTTGATGTGTACGACCTGTATGAAGCTTTAATCTTATATGAGTCATAGGCTTATTTTCAAAACTAAAACGCTGTAAAACGGTCACATCTGTATGGGCAAATTGACCATCCTCACGAACCTCGCGTTCAATAATACTTGTATCCTTCCGTCCAATAGGTGCGATAATGGATTGTCTATCCTGACCAACATGTCCATGCACAATTGCTTCATATTGTCGTGAAATTTCTCTATTGCGCTGTGCAAGTCCTGTTAAGTGATGAATATGAGCATGTTTAGCAATGCATAGCAAACCAGAAGTGTCACGATCAAGCCTCGTCACAATATGAGCAGTAGATGCTAGACCTTGTTGTTGAAAGTGACCGCATACTAGATTGGCTATGCTGTTAGAAGGATGCTCCCTTGAAGGAATCGTACTTTGAAATGCTGGTTTATTGAGTACTAAAATAGCATCATCTTCATAAACAATGGAAAGATTACCATATTCAACAGCAAGACCTTCACTTTTCTCTTCAGGTGGAAACTTTACCTCAACCTGATCGCCAATGTGCAGGATATGTCTGACATTGCATTCCACATTATTGACTGTTAATAGGCCGCCTTCAAATTTAATGGCTGTTAATGCTCTCTTTGAAATACGCCACTCTTGTAAGGCATCCCGCAATATTTGACCTTCCTTTTCTGCAATAAAACGCAGCGTAAATCTTGTATCCATCTTATTCATTTGCGACAAAGGATTCATGTACTCGCTCCCAGAATGGAAATGGACGGAAACGGGCAAAACGTACACGTTCATTTGCTACATTAAAGGCTATTGACTTCACATCGCCTTGTGTGACTTGTAAATGATCTACTGTCATATTAAAGTTTTGATCATTCACAGGACGTAATATACAGTGATGATGTGCTGGCAGTATTAATGGTGAACCAACTGTACGGAAAACACGATTATTAATGGATGCAATTTCAGTGATTTGAAGCGCTGCTAAAGTTGGATGGATAATAGCTCCTCCAAGGGCTTTATTATAGGCAGTACTACCAGAAGGTGTTGACACACAAAGACCATCTCCACGGAAACGCTCAAATTGATTACCATTTAACTCTACATCCATCACTAGTGTAACATCAGGTGATTTTACTGTTGCTTCATTCAATGCTAAATATGTGTTTGATTCGGCATTATGATGCTCTACTTTTACTTCTAATAGAGGATACTCCACTACATTAAAATCCTTTTTTGCAATAGAGAGAACAAGCTTTTCTAATTCAGATGGCTTCCAGTCTGCATAAAAACCTAAATGCCCTGTATGGATACCCACAAATGCAACTTGATCTAATAAATGTGAATAGCGGTGGAAAGCATGTAATAATGTACCGTCTCCGCCTATAGAAACAACAATTTCTGGTGATTCCTCATCATAAGTTAGGCCAAAATCCTGTAAATATGTTTTGGCTAGCTCCATTAATTCGTTCGATTGTGCATCTCTACGTGATTGAATGGAAAATTTCATTGTGTGTCACGCTCCTTCTCTGATAGTAAATTAGGATTCGATGCTTCTTTGTATTCACTAAAGTAAGCCTGTGCTTCCTGAATCTCACTGCGGATAGATGACATTTCCTCATCCAGACGGAAAGCAGCCTCTGCAGCACTTTGAAGACGATTTTTTATTTCCTCTGGGAACATGCCTTTGTATTTATAATTTAATGAATGCTCAATAGATGCCCAGAAATTCATGGCTAGTGTTCTAATTTGAATTTCAGCCAAAACTACCTTTTTCCCCTGAATCGTCTCTACAGGATACTCCACAATCATATGATAGGAACGATATCCACTCGGTTTATTATGTGTAATATAATCACGTTCTTCTACTACACGCATATCTTTACGTTGTCGTATAAGTTCCGTCACTGTCGAAATATCATCCACAAATTGACACATGATTCGAAGGCCAGCGATATCACCTAGCTCATCGCCTAATTGTTTAGAGGGCTCAAAGGATAGTCCTTTTTCTAATGTTTTATCATATATACTAGCTAAAGGCTTTACGCGTCCAGTGACAAATTCAATTGGTGAATTTGCATTAACAATGCCAAACTGTGAACGCATACCCTTTAACTTCACTTTTAATTCATCTACTGCTTGTTTGTAAGGACTTAAAAATATTTCCCATTGTCCCATCGCAAAAACCTCCCGACATTCGGTATCGAACAAAACCAACACCGTCTGTTCGTTTTGTCTTTTTATTCCGCGAGAATTGTCTTAAAGTGCTGCTCCACTGCTTGGACAAATTCTGCTCCATAATTGTAATTTCCTTCAATATTATACACGAGCATTTCTAATTCATCGTAGAAATTTGTAAGTTCAATTACTTTTTCACCTAGTTGTAGCTTTGGATTTTGCTTTTTTTGTAAAATATGTACAAGATTCTCCCAACTACTCGGTGGAAAACGCAAGTAATGATAATCCTCTCCTGCATCAAGTAAATAAATAAACGCAAAGTCATCAGAATCTGCTATTAATTGTGCAGCAGGTTTTAACTGTAAATTTACTTCATTGTCGTTTAAACTAAAATGAAGCTGATCGTTTTCAAAATTCAATGTTTCAATGGTATAAATTTTACGCACATGTGGTTCCCCTTTTCGTCTTACTCTTCCTCTTATTTTATCATACGGGGTAAATAGTTGCAGTGTGTAAATGTTAAATCAAGAAATTATACTTTATTCAAAATGGCTATGTTGATCAGCAAATTAACATTCATTTTTTAATTGCCTCATAGACAAAACAGGAAAAATAACATATAGATAGGTGAGCAAAATATGACACAACAACTTGAAATTGAATTTAAAAACCTTTTGACGAAACAACAATACGAGCATTTACTGCAAGAATTTAGCATTCAAGAAAATGCTATTCATCGTCAAACAAATCATTATTTCGACACACCTTCTCAAGCGATAAAAAAAAGACAAAGCGGGCTACGAATTAGACAAATTGACAATTATTATGAATGTACGTTAAAAGAAAAAAGTGCAGAGCACACACACATAGAAACGACTGATGTATTAACTGCTGAGCAGGCTCAACAAATGCTAGAAGGTCAAGGCTTTTATGCACAGGAAGTTGCAAAAAAACTAGCTCTATATCATATTCCTCTTAATGAACTAGCCGTTTTTGGATCACTGACAACTGATCGTGTTGAAATACCATATAAAGATGGACTTCTAGTTTTTGATCATTCTTTCTATTTGCAGTGTGACGATTATGAGGTAGAATATGAATCAAAAGATGCAACAAAAGGAAATGTGATTTTCAACGATTTTTTGCAGCAATATCATATCGAAAAAAAAGTTACAGAAAAGAAAATCGCACGCTTTATGAAGGCTTTACAAACAGAAGATAATAATATGGATAGCTAAAACAATATCATAAGAAAGGGTGACCAACTTCTTGGATATCCAATCAATTAAAACGTTACTTGAAATTCAAGCATTGCAAACACTAGGAACGACTGAAAACTCTTCTAACACTATTACAGACAGCAGTTCCATGTTTTCTGATATGATTGGCGAATTGCTTGGTGACGCTACAACGGCTAGTAATGCAAAATTTTCTAATCTACTTGGATTAAATGGTTCCTCTGCACTTCCAAGTGACGTATCTGAAAATGCACAAGCTTTATTATATAAAGGTTCTAATGCCGTTTTCGTACCTGCCTATGTGCAAGCTGCATTAGCAAACTCACAATCTAGTACAAAGCTTGATTCCTATGTTTCAGATGATGTTATCGGTTCACAAGCATATGCTAATTCATTAACAGGAGCAAATAAATATGCTTCAATCATTGAAAAGGCAGCTGCAACGTATAATGTACCTGAAAAACTTATCGCTGCGGTTATCAAACAAGAGTCTAATTTTAATCCTTTAGCGCTAAGTCATGCTGGAGCACAAGGTTTGATGCAATTAATGCCAAAAACAGCTCAGTATTTAGGCGTTTCAGATGCTTTTGATCCTGAGCAAAATATTATGGCTGGGGCAAAATATTTACGCCAAATGCTCGATAAATTCGATAATGACCCAACGCTAGCTTTAGCTGCTTATAATGCTGGAGCATCACGTGTTACAAAATATGGTGGTATTCCACCTTTCAAAGAAACACAGAATTATGTCAAAAAAGTGATGAATTACTTCACAGTTTAAATGCATAATCACTGTTATTACGGTCTTTTTCAACAAATTTCACCCATGATGGTGAAATTTGTGCTTTTTAGCAAAAAACAATTCGAAAGAGCGCTTTGTTTGTGTTAACGAAAAGACGTTGATAGAATGAAGGTAGTCACAAGAATTTCACATTTTTCCTGATGACAAAGTATCACTTCTGACTTGGCGATAGTGTGTTGTGTTCAAACTTTCATCTCATCACCGTTAGAGTTGAGAGTCTTCTAGTGAATGAAGATACAAAAATTGTACTTTATGATATAAAGAATTAAAGGAGCATTTAACTTATGACTCGAAAATACACTGTTCCTTATGAGGAGCTGGGAGCTGAAAAACTGTCAGAACTTATTCATGCGTTCTATAAAAGAGTTGGACAGCATCCTGATCTTATTCCAATCTTTCCTAAAGATTTGACAGAGACAGCCCGCAAACAAATTCAATTTCAAACACAGTATTTAGGTGGTCCGAATCTTTTTACTGAGGAGCATGGACATCCAATGATGCGTGCACGTCATATGAATTTTCAAATTACACCTGATCGTGCTCAAGCTTGGCTTGAATGTATGTCCGAAGCAATGGATGAAGTTGGCTTGGAAGGGAAGTTCCGCGAAACTTATTATCAACGTTTAGTTTTAACAGCTCATCACATGATTAATACGCCAAATGACGATGAGGGGGAATTGTTACGTGAATAATATTCAAATGCTACAAGAGCCAACTCCAGTGATTACTACTGCTAATAAGCCTATTGAATTGTATATTTTCGTAGATCCACTTTGTCCTGAAGCTTACAGTATGCAAGCCATGCTTCGTAAATTACAGCTGGAATACCACCATTACTTTACATGGCGCTTTGTCCTTAGCACAGAGCTTTCGTCGTTGAATTGTCTCAGCAAACGTGTAAAGGGATGTGTATCTGGTATTGAACTCGACATAAATCACCCTGTTTTACCTTCTATCGCTATTAAAGCAGCAGAGTTACAGGGCAAACGTTCTGGTGCACGTTATTTGTCGAAATTACAAGAATATGTATTACTAAGCCATGAAGATGTAAATTCCTATGCAACGCTGTTAAAAATTGCAGAGGATGTTCAATTAGATATGAATGAATTCACTGCGGATTTTGGTTCAAAGGAAGCTGCACGTGCCTTCCAATGCGATTTATATATAAAACGCGAAATGGAAGTAGAAGAGGTGCCCAGTATTGTATTTTTCAATGAATGTATTGAAGATGAGGGTCTTAAAGTTAGTGGTAGTTATTCCTATGAAGTCTATGAACATATTTTACAAGAGATGCTAGACCAACAGCTAGTACGTCAACCATTACCAACAATAGAAGAGTTATTTTCGAAATTTCATACAATCTCAACAAATGAAGTAGCTTTCATCTACTCATTAACAGAGCAAGCAGCTGAACGTGAATTAAAGAAACGTATGCTACAACAAAAGATTGAACGAATTCAGACAGATCACGCTACACTATGGCGTATTAAATAATGCAATTATACTATTATCTTAAAAAATAGGGACTCGACATTTTTGTTGGGTCCCTATTTTTTAATGAGTATTTTTAATATAAATATAAAGAAGCGTCTCTATCCTCGACAGATAGAGACGCTTCTTTTTCACAAAGGGGATGGGAGAAATGTTCACGTTCAAACAAAGGGGTGTATGTTTGTTTTGTGATTTATTTCACATGATTCACTTTATCATGGAATAATAAATTTAGCAATGATACCGATAGTAGATTCACAAATTTGTCAAATAGAAAGCGATTACAGACAGTATTTTTCCAAGATGTGCACTTTCAAACATTTAGAAATCAAAAAAAATCATTATTCTTTTCTTTTTTATTAATTGGCTTATGATAGAAAAAAGGCTGTAGTGTTTTTCCTACAGCCTCCCTAATTAATTATTCAACAATAATTTTTCTAACTCATCTAAACGTTCTTCAAATACTTTACACGCATCATCAATTGGTTGTGCCACGTTCATGTCAACACCTGCTGCCTTTAATACCTCAATCGGGAAGTCAGAGCAACCTGCTTTTAAGAAATTATTGATATAACGTTCTACAGCTGGTGCCCCTTCTTCTAAAATTTGTTTGCTTAATGCCGTAGCTGCTGATTTACCTGTAGCATATTGATAAACATAATAATTGTAGTAAAAATGTGGAATACGTGCCCATTCTAAGCCTATTTCCTCATCTAAAACAATGTCCTCACCAAAGTATTGTTTATTTAAATCATAGTAAACCTCTGTTAAACGTTCTGCTGTTAGAGATTCACCATTTTTATCCATTTGATGGATTCGGTGTTCGAACTCTGCAAACATTGTCTGTCTGAAAACAGTGCTTCTAAAGCCATCTAACCAATGATTTAATAAATATATTTTTTGTTGTGGATCTTCAATAGTCTTCAGTAAATAATCATTTAACAACTCTTCATTACACGTTGAAGCCACTTCAGCTACAAATATGGAATAATCTCCATAGACAAACGGCTGATTGTTACGTGAATAATAGCTGTGTACACTATGACCAAATTCATGAGCAAGTGTGAAGAGGTTATTCACGTTGTCCTGCCAATTCATTAATATATATGGGTTTGTTCCATATGCACCTGATGAATAGGCACCACTGCGCTTCCCTTTGTTTTCAAGAACGTCTACCCAGCGGTTATCAAAACCACTTTGCACAATGCTTTGATATTCCTCACCAAGCGGTGCTAATGCTTTCACTAAAATATCCTTAGCTTCATCATAAGTGACTTTCATCTCAACTTCCTTAACAAGGGGTACAAATAAATCCCACATATGCAGCTCATCTACGCCTAATAGCTTTTTACGTAATGAAATATAACGCTGCATAGCTGGCAAATGTTTATGGATTGTTTCTACTAATTGATCATAAACATTTTCTGGAATGAAGTTATTGGACATTGCTGCCTGCCGTGCAGAATCATAATTTCGAATACGTGCACTAACATTGTGTTTTTTCACATTACCAGTTAATGTAGCGGAAAATGTATTTTTAAAGTTACCATACGTTTCGTACACTGCTTTAAAGGCGTTTTCTCGAACAGAACGATCTTTACTTTCTAAAAACTTAATATAATTTCCATGTGTAAGCTGAACTTCTTCTCCCTCTTCATTTTTCACTTTAGGGAAAACTAAATCAGCATTGTTTAACATGCCAAATGTATTAGAAGCTGTACCTGTTACCTCAGACATTTGTGCCAGTAATGCTTCCTGTTCTGCTGGCAAAATATGAGGACGAGCCATCGTTATTTCTTTTAAAGATTGTTTATATAGTTGTAGGTCTTTATTTTCCTCTAAATATTGTTCTATTGTCTCTTCGCTTAATGATAAAATCTCTGGTGTTAAAAACGACAGGGCAGCTGAGATGCTAGTTGCTAATGTTTGAATACGACTATTCATATCCTGATAGACGCTGTTTGTTGTGTCTTGGTCATAGCGCATATGGGCATATGTGTAAAGCTTCATTGCGCGTTCATAAACCTGATCATGATAAGTTAATACTGCTAATAAAGCATCTGCTCCATTTTTTAAAGTACCTGCATAGCTAGATGCCTTCTTGGCAATTTCTGCGACTTCCTTATACTCTTCTTCCCATAGAGCATCAGTTGCAAATATATCTTCCAAGCGCCAAGTCAGCTCTTCTGGAACTTCATTTCTTACTAAAACTTTGTTACTAGCCATGTATGCCAGCCCCCTTATTATGTGAGTTTTTCCTATACTCTCATATTTTCTCAGTATATTGTGGCAATTGCAAATAAATGTGCATACACATACTCACATATATCTAGAGGAAAATAATTTTGAGAAATTTTCGCAAGGATGGCTACGTAATTTTGGGTAGCCTCCATTGCTTGATCTGTAACATCAATATTTTGTTCTCTTAAAAACAATCGAATCTCGCTCGTATTTAATTGATGAGGTAATCGCTGAATACCTCGGCAAAAATAATGCAAAATAGTTTGCCACTCGATAGAGAACATTGGTATTGCCTCACTAGCTTTTACTGGTATACCTACGTACTCAGGCATAGCAGTAAGAGTAAAGCCTAATTCATAACAGCTTCGTAGAAATGAATCCTGTACACCCTTATAATTATGTAGTAACCGCTGATAGACGAATTGCCGACAGTATTTTTTATAAAGCTGCCAATATAGCTGGAATTCTTCTATTGTTATCACTACTGGTTCATAAAATGGAAAGTGTTGGTTGTTAGTTGACATATCTTGAACTTTGCCTATAAAAGTATGCCCATGAACATGCAAAAGATTCGTCCAATAATTAAATCTAGAGGTCATTGCATCGTAGGTCATTAAATAGGGTTGACCTAGCATTGTATAAGCAATGTTTTTTTGCAAAATAGGAGAAATGAAAAGTTTTTGAATGCCTTGTAAGGATGATTTTTTTAGAGGTGTCTGAAAAAGCCATAATACTTGGATAGTATTTTTATTGTATCTAGCTGTACGTAATAACCACTTTTCATGTGAGATTGTACTGCATTGAAATTCGATGGCAACTTGCCTTTGGTCACTCGTTACAAGTAAATCTGGGCGCTGCGAAAGCTTTTTTAAATAAGGCTCCAGCATTACTGTATGCCCTAACTTTTTTAGCCATTCGAATAATTGCATTTTTCCTTGCAAGTGAAGTTGTGACTCCCCCTCTGAAAATAACTGGGTACAGTTATTTTTTGATTGATGAGCAAAGTGAGGAATATTATATTTACCGATTTTTAGGTGAACAGGATGCTGACATTGCGGACAATAAAATTTCATAAGTTGCCTATATCTTTGTAAGTCTTCCCTCGTATATTGATATGGGAGAAAAAGCTGACGCTCTTCATTATAGGCAATTAACATAGAATCGTCTCCTTTTTGCCTAATTGTATGGGAGTACTTTTCTAGCAGCAACTTATTAACGGCTTTTTCTTGAAATTTAAAAATTGACTCAAAAAAGACTGTAAACAAACTTGATAAACATCAAGAGGTTTACAGCCTAAAAAGCTAAATTATTTAATGAAAGTATTTGCGCACTGTTTCAAAGCAATTAAACTCCATAATTTTTTCACCATATTCCTCTAAGCGATGAATTGTGAAATTCGATGGACTTAAAAATTCTTTGATAACAGCATTTCTGTCGTGACGATTTAAATCTTCGTCTGCGTTTGCAAAATCAACTACTAGATAGTACCAACCTTCATATTTGAATAATGAGGAATCCACTAATTCGTCTGTCATACGTTTTGCGACAGGGATTAACTCATCAATATCTTTAAATTTATAAACATAAATATCTGTATCCATAAATAATTCTGACTCATCTATGTCACCAAATTGAGTTAGCTGGCTAAGAAGATCCTCTCCAACTTCATCAAAAGGGGCATACATATCTTTTTGTTCATCAAAATGCGAATGACCATCTAATGTTTCACCGTCTTTTAATATGTGTGCACGTGTGACAATGATTTCCAAGCCTACTTCAGACGCATTGATATGAATCCAAATCGGACCTTCTACATCAAAATAATCATCCGTGTTTACTTCATCAATCATATCCCAAAAAAGTTGTTCACCCTTTGCTCGATTGTACCAAATTTCTTCACGACTATAGCCGCGATCCTCTATATCATTGTACGTAATAAAGAGCTTGAGTGTATTTTCATTTACACGTTCGATGTCCACTAGACCTCATCTCCCTTCACTGTCATTTGTCGAAAAACAGTTTTGTTTCATTAGTATGCTTTTATTCATCTTTTTTAACCTTCATACTCCATTTGTTTTTCAACCTTTGACTACACTACAGTAAAACGTCGAGCAACCGTTGATCAATTTGTATTTCACAGTTGTCTCTAATTCTATTGTATGCTGTTCCGTCATAAAATGAAAAGGATATACACCGTTTCACAGAAGATATTTGAATTATTGAAATTGTAGTAAACTATTTATCTTAAATCAAGTTTAACATACTTTAACGGAAATATATGACTTTTCCCTATTATTTATTATACTTTATATAGAGGATTTTACATAAGTAAAACACAAAAAAAATAGATGTCACAAATGATTTGTAACATCTACTATTTATTCTATGCAGTAAAGGGAAAAATTAGTTCACCATGCGCTGTGCTTCTTGTAGTTGATAAGCACGAACCTTACGAGGTAAGAAACGTCGAATTTCATCCTCATTGTAACCAACCTGTAAACGCTTTTCGTCTAAAATAATGGGACGACGTAATAAACCTGGATGTTCTTGAATTAATTCATATAAACGTTGCAATGGTAAGCTTTCAACATCAACATTTAATTTTTGGAAAATTTTAGAGCGTGTTGAAATAATTTCATCTGTACCATCCTCTGTCATCCGTAAAATTTTTTTAATTTCACTAATGCTTAACGGTTCAGAAAATATATTCCGTTCTGTATATGGGATTTCATGCTCCTCTAACCATGCTTTCGCTTTTCGACAAGACGTACAACTTGGTGAAGTAAATAATGTTACGATCATATTGACACATCCTTCCTTTTAATCGTTATCTATAAACCAGTGTGTTAAATTAGAATTAATGTAATGTAAAACTACATAATCATTATACAGCACTCTATGGTGTTTGAATATAGTTCCAATAAAAAAAAGACAAACCTTATCTCGAAATATTCTGTCTATTTATATAGCTTTCACTATAAGAACTTCTTTGCATGTCTAATGAACTACTATTAATATTCCCATTTACAAAGCATTTTAAACCTTCAATTCCCTCTTATTTTTGTTCTCATTTATAATTTTCAAACGAGAATATTGTCAATTCAGTGTGTACAAATTAGACGTTTATTGCATAATTTTGGTTGCATTTTCTAATAAAAAACATAGCTTAGTAAGCATATAATTTTTTTCTGCAAAAAAACACCGCCAAAAGTCTGACTTTACATACTTGCAATTCACTAAGTCTTTATAATATAATTTTCTGCAATACATCAAATAAGTCTTTGGTATTTGAATGAAGAAAAAACTTTGACGAAGAGTAGTACATATGCATCTTACACGTTTAGAGAGTCTGTGGTTGCTGTAAACAGATCGTGTAAGCATCTGGAATGGACTTCCGAGTTAGCTTTGTGAACGACTAAATGTGTCTATTAGCAATGCTCGTCCCTTCACGTTACGAAGTAGAGTGGCCTTTATTTGGCAAGCTGGGTGGTACCGCGGATTCAAACATCATTCGTCCCTTCATTAGTAAACTAATGAGGACGCATGATGTTTTTTTATTGAATAATAAACAGCAGCCTCAGCTAGGTAATTATGTAATAGACATTCACTCTGAGGTAATGAATTCAAGGAGGAAACGACATGACAACTATTTTTTCTGGCGTACAACCAACGGGTATTGTAACTTTAGGGAACTATTTAGGTGCATTCAAGCAATTTCCCGCTTTACAAGACGAAGGAGAAGCTATCTATTGTATCGTTGATCAACATGCCATAACAGTAGCACAGGACCCAAAAGAATTACGTCAAAATATACGTAACCTAGCAGCTACCTATATTGCTACAGGCATTGACCCTAAAAAATCCACATTATTTATTCAATCTGAAGTGCCGGCTCACGCACAGGCAGGCTGGATGTTACAATGTGTCGCATCGATTGGTGAACTTGAGCGTATGACCCAGTTCAAGGATAAATCTCAAGGTAAGGAAAGTGTATCAGCAGCTCTTTTAACATACCCGCCATTAATGGCAGCTGACATACTTCTGTATAACACAAATATTGTACCTGTAGGCGATGATCAAAAGCAGCATATTGAGCTTACTCGTGATCTTGCAGAGCGCTTTAACAAACGTTATGGTGAGGTTTTAAAGATTCCAGAAATCCAATTACCGAAGGCAGGAGCCCGCATTAAATCGTTGCAGGAGCCTACAAAAAAAATGAGTAAGTCTGATCCAAATACAAAAGCAACCATCAAGCTTTTAGATCCAGCAAAAGATATTGAGAAGAAAATTAAATCGGCTGTCACTGACTCTGATGGTATTGTGGCATTTGATGTAGAAAATAAACCTGGTGTTTCTAACCTACTAACAATCGAATCAGCAATTTCTGGCGTTTCTATTGAGGAGCTTGTGCAAAAATATGAAGGTGTCGGCTACGGTGGGTTCAAACAAGGTGTTGCTTCAGCAATTATTGATCACCTGACACCAATCCAAGAGAAGTTCTATCACTTGGTAGAATCTTCCGAATTAGATATTATTTTAGACGAAGGCGCTGAAAAGGCAAATGCTATTGCAAGTGCTACATTAAAACGCATGGAAGAAGCAATGGGACTTGGCCGTACACGTAAATAAAGAACTGGATCTAATGCTTGACCAATTTTAGGGTATGCTAAAGTTCATACTTTATCTTCTTGGCTAGATGACTTCTCAAAACGGAGATCCAAAACAATAGCTCCTAACACAATAGCTGATCCAAGAGCTATATAAAATTCTGTTGTATGCATCATAAATTTAAAGACAACGATCCAGGAATACCCAAGTGTTCGATAATTTAAATACAATATAAGATTCCCTACAGAGAGAATTATTAAACCATAGCTCATTAAAAATAAAAAGAGACGGAACATAATCACAGCATCCTTTCGATTTATTTCTATTAATCATCTATTCGAAAAAAGATAAAAAAAGACGTCAGCCTCGTAAATTAGGCTGACGTTTTTTCAAATTTAGTAATTATCCCTCGTATTTTTTAAATAGAAGACTAGCATTATGTCCACCAAAGCCAAGTGAGTTGCTCATTGCATAAACGATGTCTGCTTCTCGAGCTTCATTTGGAACATAATCCAAATCACACTCTGGGTCTGGCTCCTGTAAATTAATTGTTGGCGGTAAAATACCTTCTTTCAGTGCTAACGCTGTAAAAATAGCTTCAACACCACCAGCGGCACCTAATAAGTGACCTGTCATCGATTTTGTAGAACTCATTGCTAGTTGATAAGCATGCTCACCAAAGGCTGTTTTTACTGCCTGTGTTTCAAACAAATCATTATAAGGTGTGCTTGTTCCATGTGCATTAATGTAGTCAACTTGTGAAGGTTCCACGCCTCCGTCCGCTAACGCTTGTAGCATCGCACGTGCAGCACCCTCTCCTTCTGGTGCAGGAGCAGTAATATGATGAGCATCTCCTGTTGCACCGTAGCCAAGTACTTCTGCATAAATTTTCGCACCGCGGGCTTTAGCATGCTCATATTCCTCTAGAATAACAATGCCTGCACCCTCACCAATAATAAAACCATCTCGATTTTTATCGAATGGACGGCAAGCTGCTTCTGGATCTGTATTTAAAGATAGTGCTGTATTGGCACAGAAACCTGCAACAGCCATCGTCACGATTGGTGATTCAGCTCCACCCGAAATCATTACATCTGCGTCACCACGTTCAATTACTTTAAATGCATCACCAATTGAGTTTGTACCAGAAGCACAAGCAGTCACAGAGCAGGAGTTAATACCCTTTGCACCTAAATGAATCGATACTTGACCTGAAGCCATGTCTGGAATCATCATTGGAATAAAGAATGGGCTGACACGTCTTGCACCACGCTCTTGGAACATTAAAAATTGTTGTTCATATGTCTCCATACCGCCGATACCAGAGCCAATCCAAACACCTGCACGTGGTGCTAGCTCTTCATCGATTGTTAATTGTGCATCTTCCATTGCCATGATAGACGCTGCAAGGGCATAATGTGTAAAGCGGTCCATTTTACGAGCTTCTTTACGATCAACATATTTTTCAATATCAAAGTCTTTTACTTCAGCGGCAATTTTGGCTGCGAATAGATCTTTATTTAAACGTGTTAATTCGCCAATACCTGATTTCCCAGCTTTAATGTTAGTCCATGTTTCTTCGATGCTATTTCCTAGTGGTGTAACTGCGCCAATTCCTGTAATTACTACTCGTCGTTTACTCATTGTCTTACTCCCCTCAAGCATTTTTCGTTATTATTTTCCCCATCGCATAGCAACTGCGCCCCATGTTAAGCCGCCGCCAAATCCAACAAGTACTAATAAATCATCATCTTTAATCTTACCTGCTTCAAGCTCTTCTACCAAGGAAATGCCAATCGATGCTGCTGAAGTATTACCATATTTATGAATGGTTTTTGACATTTTTTCAGGTGGTAGCTCCAATCGTTCTCGAGCAGATTCCATAATTCGAATATTTGCCTGATGCGGCACTAAGAAGTCCACATCTTCTTTTGTTAAGCCTGCTTTATCTAGTACATTGACAGCAGATTCACCCATCTGGCGCACAGCGAATTTAAACACTTCTCGACCATTCATAGCAATTGTATCTTGCTGTGTTAAATACAGATTCTTTCCACCTGTACCATCTGCACCAAGCTCAAACGATAAGATACCTCTGCCATCCGATACTGGTCCAACTATTGCTGCACTCGCTCCGTCACCGAATAACACGGCCGTATTACGATCATTCCAGTCAATTACCTTTGACAGCTTCTCAACACCTACTACTAAGACATATTTATAAGCATTTGCTTCTACAAAGTGCTTTGCTGTCACTAAACTATATATAAATCCTGCACAAGCTGCAGCCTGGTCCATCGCTGCTGCATTCACTGCACCAATTTGCTCCTGAACCATACATGCTACACTTGGAAATGTTTGATCTTGTGTTACTGTGGCTACTAGGATTAAACCGATCTCTTCAGGCGCAATACCTGCATTCGCAATAGCCTCTTTTGCTGCAGCAACTGCTAAATCTGAAGTTTCCTGATTGTCCGCGGCAAAATGACGCTCTTCGATCCCTGTTCGAGTTCGAATCCATTCATCTGAAGTATCCATAATTTTTTCTAAATCAAAATTTGTCATAACCTTCTCTGGAACGTATTTGCCTATTCCTATAATACCAGCGTTCATTTAGCAACCCCTCAGCTTTCTTACTATCAATTATTAGTAACTGGTCATAATTATAACTCATAATGAAGGAGAGGTGCAAGATGAATTAAAATTAATGTCCATTGCCCCTATGTGTTTAAAGGTTCTGGAAGGTAGTTTGAATGGATTGATGTGGTTAGCATTTAATTGGACGGCTTGTCCTTTCTATGGAGCGCAGTGAGCCCTTTTCTGAGCGTTTAATCCTTATTTTTGATTGTGTTTCTCTCTTTATTGAGTGGTTCATCTATATTTTTGAGCTAAGTGACCTCTGTATTGAGCACTTTCCCACATTAAAGAGGATAAGAAGGCTTTTAATAAGCAACTCTTTTATTATTTGAACACAATGAATAACTATTACTAAAAATTTCCAAATAATTGTTGTGACAATTTCGCCATGTTTCACAGAAAAGATTCTTTTTTTTTCGATTTATGTTATGATATGATAATGAATATGTAGTAAAACTTTATGATATAAAAAGTTCGGTTGAGGTGAAATTAATGCAATATATCGTAACATTCATATGGTCATTCCTACTAGTATCAATGTTAAACTACGTAGTAAGTTCTGTACTTGGTGCACCATTTGATTTTAAAACAGGTGCAATCCTTTCAGTTGTATTCTCTATCTTAGTTTTCATTATTGGTGCAATTTTGCCAAACGATCCAGTACCAGAAGCAGCAGACCATCATTAATTTAACAAGAAAAAACCTGTTTCACGTAAAATGAAACAGGTTTTTTCTTGTTTATTTTTCAACGACACATTGGCCATCATGCATTCGAATATGCAATGTTTCTCCTGGTAGTACCTCACCACGCAGTAATTCCTTCGCTACAGCAGTTTCGATATAACGTTGAACGAAACGTTTTAATGGTCTTGCACCAAATTGTGCATCTGCGCCCTGTTGGACAACCCAGTCAATTACTTCTTGATCCACCTGTAAAGTAATTTCCTGCTCTGCCACTCGTTTGACTAGCTGTTCCACATATTTCCAAGCAATGGCAGTGAAATGTTCATCTGAAAGCACGTGGAACATAATGATATCATCCATACGATTTAACAGCTCTGGTTTAAAGTGCTGATGCAATGCTGTCATCACTAAATCTTCAACGGTATCTCCCTCTCTCGCCTCCATTAAATAGCTAGAGCCAATATTAGATGTTAAAATCACTACAGTGTTTGTAAAGTTGACCATACGACCTTGGCTATCTGTAATGCGACCATCATCTAAAATTTGCAATAAAATATTTGCTACATCTGGGTGTGCTTTTTCAATTTCATCTAGTAGGACAACAGAATATGGGTTACGGCGAACAGCCTCTGTTAATTGTCCTCCTTCCTCATAACCAACATAACCTGGAGGTGCACCTACAAGTCGAGATACACTATGTTTCTCCATATATTCACTCATATCAATACGAATAAAATGTTCTTCCGAATCAAACAACTGTGCCGCTAATGCTTTGGCAAGCTCGGTTTTACCAACACCTGTTGGCCCAAGGAATAAAAAGCTACCAATTGGACGATTTGGGTCCTTGATACCTGCTCTAGCACGCCATACCGCTTCTGTAACAAGCTGAACAGCATTATCTTGTCCAACGACACGCTCATGCAATGTGTCTTTTAAGCGCAATAACTTTTCACGCTCACCCTCCACTAATTTCGTTACGGGTATACCTGTCCACCGAGAAACAATAGATGCAATTTCATCAGATGTTACTTCTTCACGTAAGATACGTGATTCCGTACCACTCTCTAATTGTTTTTCCATTTCTTGAATTTCTTTTTCCAAAGTAGGTATTTTCCCATGACGTAATTCAGCAGCTTTGTTTAAATCATATTTGCTTTCCGCCTCATCTAAATCACGGCGATATTTATCTAGTGTTTCACGTTTCTTTTGAATACCATGTAAAGCTTTTTTTTCTGCTTCCCATTGTTTACGCATACCCTCTGAGGATTCCTTAAGCTTTTTTAACTCCCCTCGCAACTGCTCTAAGCGCTTTTTACTTGCCTCATCTTTTTCTTTTCGCAGTGCTTGCTCCTCAATCTCAAGCTGCATGATACGACGTGTCACTGCATCCAATTCCTGAGGCATAGAATCTATTTCAGTTCGAATCATGGCACATGCTTCATCAATTAAATCAATGGCTTTATCAGGAAGGAAACGCTCTGTAATATAACGATTTGAGAGCTCCGCCGCCGCTACAATGGCACGGTCATGGATACGTACCGCATGGTGTAGCTCAAAGCGCTCCTTAAGACCACGTAAAATAGAAACTGTATCTTCTATCGAAGGCTCACGTACAAGTACTTGTTGGAAGCGTCGCTCTAAAGCTGGATCTTTTTCAATATACATTCGATATTCGTCTAATGTTGTAGCACCGATACAATGAAGCTCACCTCGTGCAAGCATTGGTTTCAGCATATTTCCAGCATCCATTGCCCCATCCGTTTTCCCAGCACCTACAATGGTATGAATTTCATCAATAAATAAAATAATCCGTCCTTCTGATTCCTTTACTTCCTTCAGAACGCCCTTCAAACGCTCTTCAAATTGGCCTCGATAACTTGCCCCAGCTATAAGAGCACTCATATCAAGCTCATATAAGACGCATTCTTTTAACCCCTCAGGTACATCTCCTTTTACAATTCGTTGAGCTAATCCCTCAACAATAGCTGTCTTACCAACGCCAGGTTCTCCAATCAATACAGGGTTATTTTTGGTTTTACGCGTTAAAATACGAATAACATTGCGAATTTCCTCATCACGGCCAATAACAGGATCCATTTTACCGTTTTTCACTTCTTCAATTAAATTTCGTCCAAACTGTTCTAATGGCTTTTTGTTATCTGTTTGTTGAAACTGCATATTTAGCACTCCTTTTCAAATTTCTATACCCTTCTTTTTACTCTAAAAATGTTTGACCTTTTTTGACTAACTTTATTTTACATGACCCGACAAAACATGGCAAAGAAAAAGCACTAAAAATTTACACTTAAAAATGGGAATTTACGTTATAATAATAGTATGTTTCTTAGTTTTAGTATCGAAATTCACCATTCTTTTGTGATAATAGCCAATTATTACAAAAAGAAAGCGATGTGTTGAAGATATGGTATTAATGGATAATATGCATGAGAAAATTCATGAGCTTTTTCAAAAGCACGGAGTATTTATCAAAGTGAATAAAGGGAATAAAATTTTTTTAGAGGGTGAACGTGCGAAGGAAATCTACTATATTAAAACAGGAGTTGTGTCAATTAGCCAAGAAACGGAAAGCGGTAAGGAATTAACCATTCGGATATGTGGTCCTGACAGTATTATTGGAGAGGGTTCATTATTTTGTAATCTATCCTATAATTCTATGACGGCAAAGGTTTTAGAGCCTTCTACACTATATGTTTTAAGCCGCAAATCGTTAGAGCTCCTATTAGTAGAACAACCTACCCTTATGGTGGAATATATGAAGTGGCTACAGGCAGAAAATTTAAAGCATCAAAGTCGTTTACGCGATTTAGTGTTAAATGGTAAAAAAGGCGCTTTATTTTCAACCCTAATTCGACTTTCGAATACCTATGGCAAACCTTTAGAAGATGACACTATTTTTATCGATTGCCCTTTAACCAATACAGAAATTGCAAATTTGTGTGGCACGAGCCGAGAAATGATTAATCGTATGCTCAATGATTTAAAAAAGCATCATATTTTATCTTTTGATAAAGGCTATATAACCATACACGATTTACAATTTTTAAAGGATGAAATTGCCTGTGAGAATTGTCCATTGCAAATATGCCGTATCGATTAATTCGTTACATGTTAAATCCCCGCTTACCGTTATAAGCGGGGATTTATTAATACTATCTGACACCTAAAGCCATTTTGGCATAGCGTGACATTTTATCTTTTGACCAAGGTGGATTCCATACAATGTTAACATTTGTTGACTTTACTTCTGGAAGTTCACCTAGGGCTGTATTAACTTGGTCCACAATGACCGGTCCAAGCGGACACCCCATAGAAGTTAATGTCATTGTAACAGTTGCAGCACCCTCATCATCTAATTCTACATCATATACTAAACCTAAGTTGACAATATCAATACCAAGCTCAGGGTCAATTACATTCTCTAATGCACCTAACATGCTATCTTTCATATCTTGATCCATTTTATTTCTCCTTTCATCATAGTGTTAACTTTATCATAGCAGATGCATCTTATTATGCCAAATGCTGTGCAAGCCATTCAGTTGCTGCTAACATACCTTCTCGAGACACAGCATGTCCTGCTTTTTTATCTGCAATAAATTTTAGGTCTTCAGGGTTCGTTTCATAGTATTTGCGTAAAGATAAATAAAAATCATACGTTTCTTTAAAAGGGACTGTTTTATCCATTTCCCCATGCCAAAATAGCACTGGACGACACGCAAATTTTTCTGGTGTTAGTGTGACATCATAAGTGGCAAGAAGCTCATTAGCCTGCTGTATTTCTTTCTCTGACATTTGCCATTGCACTCCACTTTTAGCAAACTGCTGTAACTGGTATTCACCTAATTTTACAAAGCCTGGTGCTCCCATACATACTGCTGCAGTTTGTATCCACCCATATCGCTTTAAGCAGCCAGAAGTGACAATACCCCCCATCGATGTACCAGCAATACCAATTTTATCATGGACTAATAAATGTTTATTCTTTAATCCATTATATAATTGTTCAATCTCATGAATAGAATTTAAAACAATATCCCAAAAATGGTTGTTCATTTGCATCTCATTAAGACCCTCACTACGATCACCATGAAATTTAGCATCCGGTAAGAGGACACGCACCCCTTTATTTACTAACTGATATGCATAATGTAAGTTATGTTCTTTCGCACTCATAAAGCCATGTAAGAAAATTACGACGGGGGTTTCTTCATTCATTTGATCATTATGTATATGCAATAACGGAATATTCCCCCACACTTCTTTTTCTACAATCATTTTTGTCACTCCCAACTTTTGTCTCTTCTTTATGTTAGCAAACTTTTTTCACTGTGACAAAATTTTGACGAATGGATAACAAAGCGATACTATTCAAACTATAGGAAAGGGGCAACGAGCTATGAAACCTCATTTAATCGTTTTAGATTTAGACGGTACTTTATTAACTGATCAACAGCAAATTTCAGCAAAAACGAAAAAAACATTATTGCAGGCAAAGGAACAGGGTCACCAGGTTATGATTGCTACAGGTCGACCATATCGAGCAAGTGATATCTACTATCATGAGCTTGGCCTGACAACACCTATCGTAAATTTTAATGGTGCTTACGTCCATCATCCCAAAAATGCTGCATGGCAGACTGTGCATACGCCAATCGATTTAGGAGTTGTACATGATGTCGTTGATTCGATCAATACCTATGAATACGAAAATATTATTGCTGAAGTGAAGGATGATATTTACGTGCATACAGAGGATGAACGGATATTAAATATATTTAATATGGGGAATCCAAAAATTACGCTTGGCGATCTCTATATCCATTTATCGGAAAATCCAACAAGCCTTCTGATTCAAGCAAATGAAGTAAACTCGATGATTATACGTGATCATTTGCAGGCTGTACATGCAGAGGTTATTGAGCATCGTCGCTGGGGTGCGCCACTTCATATTATTGAGATTGTTCGACGAGGCTTAAATAAAGCAGTAGGAATTGCACACGTCGCAAAGGACTTAGGGATACCACGCGATCGGATTATCGCATTCGGTGATGAAGATAATGACTTAGAAATGATTGAATATGCTGGAATAGGTGTAGCAATGGGTAATGGGATTGCATCTTTAAAAAATATCGCCAATGAAATCACAACATCCAATAATGATGACGGTATTGCTAAAATACTCATTGAACGCTTAAAATTATCATAGTTAGTAAGTTTTAAAATTTTATTCAGAGAGTTTTTCACACAAACATGTACTGTATAGACCTCAATGTTAGTCTATTTATAAAAATACTAGTGTAACTTATATCAAAGAAGTGAAAAATGAATGTAGGGGGACAAAATGATGAAGATATTTACTGACAGCGGATGTGATCTGCCAAAGTCTTACTATGAAGAGAATGATATCGTTCTTCTGCCATTACGAGTGCATTTGAACAACAATGAATATGATGATGTCATGTCAATTGATTCAAAAGAGATTTACAATGCTATTCGTCAAGGTGCTCGCCCAAAAACATCTCAAGTATCACCAGAGCTTTTTCTGAAGCACTTTGAAAATCTAGCAAAAAATGAGGAGGAAGGTATTTATATCGCCTTTTCATCAGAACTATCTGGAACCTATAGTACTGCTGTCATGATTCGCAATCAAGTACTAGAGCAATATCCATCACTTAAATTGGCAATCATTGATTCTAAATGTGCTTCATTGGGTCATGGGCTCGTGGTCGAAGAAGCGGTTCGTCTTCGAAACTTAGGAGCTTCATTTGAGGACATCGAAGCTAGAATTACTGCCCTAGCCCCTCAAATAGAGCATCTTTTTACAGTTGAGGATTTAGACTATCTAGCCAAAGGTGGGCGTGTATCAAAGGCAAGTGCATTTTTAGGGGGACTCCTTAGTATTAAGCCTATTTTAAATGTAGAAGATGGTAAGCTTGTACCCATTGAAAAATCGCGTGGACGTAAAAAAGCAATTGCTCGCATGTTAGAATTAATGCAAGAGCGGGGTGAAAAATTCTCTGAGAAAGTTGTTGGTATTAGCCATAGTGATGATGCTGCCTTTGCAAGCGACGTAAAAGACGCCATTCAAGAAAGATTTTCACCTAAAGAAATACAAGTAACAATGATTGGTTCAGCTATTGGCTCCCACGTAGGGCCAGGTACAATCGCTATCTTCTTTACGAATAAAAGCTATCGTGCTTAAGACAAAAACCCCTCTACACTGAAAAATATGTAGAGGGGCTTACATTTTTATAATTATGCGTCCTGTTCCTGACGTCGTACTTTACCTCGTTTAATGATTACGAAGACAAACCCTATAAATATTACCCATACTAATCCAAGTGCTATCATATAAGGTATATTGAATCCTTCATCATTTTTAACCTGATAAATTTCCACCATTTCACGATCTAAAATAACTGGATAAACATCCTTTTCATTAATACGGACTTTTTCCTCATGTAAAATACCATTTAGCATTTTACCTTCGCCTAGCTGGGCTGGTGTTAAATCCACACGCTGTGTTTTCCCCGTATTGTTGACCATGATGACCCACTTCTCTTCATCAGATGTACGTGTGAACACTAGTAAACCATTTTCATTCGTGATGATTTCAAAATCACCTTTACGTAAAGTAGCAGATTTATTGCGTAATGATTGGACATTTTTAATATAATCAATGAGTTCTTCATCTGTTTTAAAGTTGAAGATTTGATGTGTATCTGGCTTCGCTTCACCGTTCATTGCAATTTCTGTACCATACTGCACAACTGGAATTCCTGGTAGCATAAATAGAGCACCCATCGCCATTTTTAATCGAGTCGGTGGGAACATATTTTCATTTGCAGAATCGAATGTAAAACGATGTGTTTCTAACGCATCCACCATAATTTGTGTTGGTTTCTCACCAGTAAAAGGCTCCATCAGCTTGGAGGAATCCATATCAACATTTTTAAAAATATTACGGTAGATATCGGCTGTTTCTGGTGAAAAGCTTGCATCAAAATTGGCATCGCTTGCTTCATTTGAAATAACATAGAGAGACTTTTTCGCATCTTTTAATGCTTTAATTACATCATTGATAAATGCTGTGTCAGCGTCTGCAATATTTGTTAGACGAATTCCGCCAATATCATATGTAGAGACAAAGTCTGTTGCTGATTTAATAAGTGCATCTTGCACCTCTTTGTTGGTTAAGTCCCACTGTACTTGCCCATTATTTGTAGAAACAATCCAATTTTGTTTTGCAGAATCTTTTGCCCATTCATGATTTGGACTTACATTGTTGAGTGGAAAATCAACCATAATAGCCATATTTTTAGCTTTATAGGCTTCTATAATACTTTGAAATTCTTCAGATGTCCCAAAATGACGCTCGATAGTCGAGTAGCTTGTTGGCATTGAGCCATCATATTTCTCTGTAGAAAAAATAGGACCAATAGAAACAATCGTATAGCCCATTTCGCCAATGAAATTCAGCTTATTTTGTAGACCTGCAAAATCACCGCCTGCAAACTTTGAAGGGTCTTGCGTATTTGTATCAAAATCGTTAGTGCCCGAACTATTAAAGAAACGGTCAACGAGTAAATCATAGATGCTTTCTTCTGCAATCGTTCTTGTCGACACTTCATCAGCATGTGCAGTTGGTGTTGCACTTATGAATGAAGTTGCTAGTAAAAGCGTTGCAGCTGTTGCACTTATCCACTTTTTGAATCTCACTTTCATTCCCTCTCTTTCAAACCAATCCATCGTCATTTTACCAAATAAAACAGTCAAGTCGCTATCATTTCAAAATATTTTCCGAAAATGCAAAATGAATTACGGCAAAAAGGTGTCAACTTTTCCTTTTGATGCCCATTATTGGGGAAGCTGAGCAGTTTTCCTCTCTACCCGAGCGTTTCTTCGATATACCTGAGCTGTTTCCCTCTCTACCCGAGCGTTTCATCAACATACCAGAGCTGTTTTCCACTCTACCCGAGCATTTCTTCAACATACCAGAGCTGTTTTCCTCTCTACCCGAGCATTTCTTCGATATATCTGAGCTGTTCATTCATTACGAGTAATTTTTCGGCAACCTGAGTTGGCTACCGCTCTATCCAAGTAATTTCTCAGCTACAATGCTCTATAACCATTCTACAAAAAATAAAAGCCGGGAAGCGAAAACTTCACGACTTTTACAAGGATTATGCTAAGAAATCTTGACCCATTGGCAGCTTAAAGCCTAGGAACAATGTGATGAATAGGAATATAGCAAATAAAATCCAGAACATAACTGTTGATTTATTTTTCTTTTGGCGAACTAATACCATTTCCATCATACCAATTACTAAAATACCACCAAGGAATTTAAAGCCATAAAGCATACCCATGCCAAAACTTCTTCCCTCATTAAATAGTATGAGTCCAGTAATGATAATTAAAATGTAGAATAAACGTAATGTCATATGTAAGCCCTTTGACTTATTGCCCATAAATGAAGCAATTAAAAAAATGACAATAGCAACCACCCAAGTTGTAATATGCAAATCTGTTCTTATTAAAAAACTCATTTTCTTTCACCTCATATTCTTTTTTCTATCAAATTCTATCCTATCATGTGATGGAAAGGGTTTCAAACATTACAATAGTGTTCACATAATATACTTAAAAATCCGCGGAGCAAAAACTCACGCGGATTCGAAAAATTTATTCAAAATGATTTACTAATGTTCCAATGCCTTGAATTGATACTTTTACAGTATCTCCTGTTTTTAAAAATTGCGGTGGATTCATGCCTTTACCAACACCAGCTGGCGTACCTGTTAAAATAACATCGCCTGGCTCTAATGTTACATGTTGAGATAAAATGGATACTAGTGCTTCTACAGAGAACATCATATCCTTTGTCGAGCCATTTTGACGTACTTCATCATTCACTTTTGTGACAACTGTTAAATCTTGTGGATTTGGAATTTCATCTTTTGTCACAAGGTATGGTCCAAGTGGACAAGTTCCATCTAAGCTTTTTCCTAAGAAAAATTGCTTATGTTTTTCTTGTAAATCACGAGCTGTAATATCGTTAGCAATTGTGTAGCCAAATACATAATCATACGCTAAGTTTTTCGGTATATTTTTACCACGTTTACCAATAACAATTGCAAGCTCACCTTCATAATCTAGTTTTGAAGAAAGATCTGCATGAATTGAAATTGTTTGACCATCTGCCGCAATTGCCGTTGGAGATTTTGTAAATATCATTAGATCTGTTGGTGCTGCCTCTGCACCCATTTCTTTTGCATGTTCATCATAGTTTTTACCAACACACATAATATTTTTTGGTGTACGTGGAATTGGCGACAACCATTCTATCACTGTAAATTCACGTTTAAAGCTTTCTGCACGATCTGATTTTTCAGCCGCTTCTACTAATTTACGAATCTGTTCAACGAAATCAAAGCCTAACGCAATGCCATCCACGATTGAACTTGAAAAAGAAGGGAGAACTTGAAGTTCATTTTGAATAGCGAGCACATCCCATACCGCTTCTTCTTTTTTTACTTTCGGTCCAAAACTAACATGTCCACCTAATTTAAACGATAAAATTTTCATGATTTAAAGAGCTCCTTCTTTTTTCTACATAATACAACAATATGATAGAAATTGCCTTACTTTTGAGATAACAATTTTTATTGTTGTTAATTCTTCATACTTTATGCTATTGAAGCAGAAAATACTTAACTTTCATTCAATTTTATTTTATATGTTAATTTACGCCAAATCGCTTCTAAAGGACCTTGTTTCCATTTCGTTAGCCAAATTTCTGCTAGTATCATTTCCACAATAATTATCCCTAATGCAATTAACACACCCGTAGCAACACTTACCTTCCCATACCAGCCAAATCCAAATTGATAAAATAATATCGTTCCAATAACCGATTGAAGTATGTACATTGTTAACGACATTCGCCCAATTTTTGCAAAAGGGCTCAGTAGCTTTGGAACAACAGGAAGTAAGCAAAGTAATACAATAAGTCCTATATAACCGATAGATAAAATCGGGCCACCTATGTATACCTTTAAGTAATCAAAAAGATACGTACGTGTAAACATAGCAGGTAAACTCTTCACAAAAATACCAATTGCCAACCCACTTATCGCTAACGTCAACCATAGCCATTTAAGTTCCCTTGCCCTTTCCACTAAACGCCATTTGGACGCTGCCGCACCTAATAACATATATGGTAAAATTGTAAATAAGGAGACAAACCACATCCCAATTCCTGCTTGAATCGATAAATCAGTTAAACGCTGCATAAAGGCATCTACCCAATTCCCCGTACCATAAGCCGTTATTGCCTGCTCAACTGATGTGATATCTAAATACTCATCCACTTTTGTATCAAAATGAATGAACCCAACAACGAATAACATAAAAGCTTGGAAAACACCAAAAATGATCGCACTAATTGTCACTAACCAAACTGACTGAAAACGCAGTAATAGTAATAAAAACACGCCACAAAAAGCGTACATCATTAAAATATCACCCCACCAGATTAACAAAGCATGAAACAGTCCAAATAAAAATAAGACCGAAAGTCGTCGCAGTCCTATCGTATAAAAGTTTTGCTGACGACTCTGTGCTTTTTGCCATTGCATAGCCAGACCATAGCCAAATAGCATTGCAAATAGGGGATAAAAGCTGCTTTGTACATATATATCTAGATTTTGCTGCCAAACAATATCTGATGGTGTTGTAAACCATGATGCCAGGTCAATATAGGGCATCGGTAAATAAAAAGCAAACATATTAACTAGTAAGATTCCTAACAAGCTAATACCACGTAAAATATCTAATGTTGCAATACGTTCCTGCAACATTGTCGGTTTGAAATCCACAACATAACCTCCTCTTTCTTTTTACACTGTAGTGAGACAGAGCCGCTAGCTCTGTTCACTACAATGGACTTGTTTATGCATGTATGGATCGTTCAATATCAAATAAGTATAATACCTTATCACTGATTCGGATCTGAAGAATGGATTCAATCGCTTCACTATAAACTTTAAGCTGAACACCATATCGTCCTAATAATTCCTTTGATAACGCAGGCTCCTTTGCAAAATGTGATTGAATACGGTCTGTCTTATAATCTAGTAACACCCAATTACCATTCTCATCCTCAAATAAGCAATCAATTATACCTTGTACAATTTGGGCATCCCCATCTTCATCTACTCTACTAATGGTAAACGGCATTTCTCTTCTGAGTTGTCGTGCTTTTTTAAAGCGCTGTCCAATCTCAGTTGTAAAGAAATTAAATATTTTTTCTGCCGAAACCACTTGACCCTCAGGCTCCGTCAGCAGCTGTCTTGTTACTAAATCAGCAACAAACTCCTGTACCTCTTGGATATTCAGAAAACCATTTTGAGGTATGTGCTGCATAACCGTATGAATGGCTGTTCCTATTTCTGCACCTGTGAGCTGTTGGTGCTGTAAAAAGGACGGTCTTGGTGCAACAGATGTCGATTGCTGCTTAGAAGGTAAAGTAAAATAATATTCAGGCTCATCTTGCCGTTGTAAATTTTCCAAACGTTTTATTTCACTGACAGATGTTTTCGAACGCTTCCGTGTGGATTTTTGAAAAGGATACTGTGCTTGAAAGCGTGTCGTAATTGTTGTCAGCATGGCTTCATCTTCTGGCGTTTCAAATAATTGTTGCCCCTCATTTTCTATCGCATGTATATCGTACATATAATGACTAGTTTTAATCGGACGTATCCACCAATGAGAGACATCATCCAATGGTTGATACGATGTTGTAGTAATGGATGCAAAATTAGCATGTCTTGCAACAGCAGGGCCTACCCAATCAAAGTAGCTATTTGCCCTTGCGCGTAAATACTCCTGCAATGGGGCATCCAAGGATAGACTTTGTGCATCCTGCCAATTGTCACATGTTTTACGCCAATTTTTAACTGAGCCTATTAAGATTAACCGCTCCTTTGCACGTGTCATCGCTACGTATAATACGCGCATTTCCTCCGCACGCATTTCAAGCTCCTTTTTCTCCTTCAACGCTAAAAATGGTAAGGATGTATACATAATACGATTGTCTGGATCAATTGCTTTTACAGCAAGACCAAAATCTTGATCGAATAAATAAGGAAGATGGAAATCCATTTTATTAAATGGTCTGCCCATCCCAGCAACGAACACTACTGGATACTCTAATCCCTTTGAAGAGTGAATCGTAACGAGACGCACAACATCATCTTTTTCTCCAATCGATTTGGCTGTTCCTAAGTCATCGCCACGTGTACGCATTCGATCAATAAAGCGTAAAAAACGAAATAACCCTCTAAAAGCAGTTTTCTCATACATTAAAGCACGATCATGTAAAATTCGTAGATTAGCCTGACGTTGTTTGCCATTCGGCATAGCACCAACCATCTCATAATAATGCGTATCTAAGTAAATCTTCCAAATTAAATCAGATAGTGAGCCACGTCGTGCTAAATCTCGCCAGTTTTCAAATGCCAGCATAAAACGTTGAAGCTTCTCAAATGTGACAGATTGTACACCATGCCCTTCACTACGAATAAATTGCCTTAATGCATCATAAAATGGAGCCTTTGTATCCGCTAATCGAATTTTCGCCAACTCATTTTCGGTTAAGCCAACAAAAGGAGCACGGAGTACAGAGGCTAATGGAATATCCTGATAGGGATTATCGACGACCTTCAGTACATTCAGCATAATCATAACCTCTAACGCATCAAAATAACCTTTAGAGGACTCTGCATAGAGTGGAATTCCAGCAAGCTTAAATTCCTCCACCAAATCAGTTGACCAAGTCATAGAGCGCATTAAAATCACAATATCACTATATTTTAACGGACGTTCAGTCTTTGTTTTGGTATCGAAAACAGTCGTTCCATCCTCCTTCATCTGACGAATACGATCAATAATAAATCGAGCCTCATACTGTGAATTTTTTAATTCTTCTAGCTCTGAGGCTTCTTCCGTTGTACTATTCTCTGACTCTTCTTCCAGCTCCTCTTCCAAAGGGGGATGCATAATAACAAGCTCTACAGGCATCTCTCTATCATCATAAGGTGCCGCTGGTTTTAATGAAGCCTTTTCATCATACAAAATTTCCCCAACACGCTCACCCATAATCTGTGCAAAAATATAGTTTGTAGCGTTTAATACCTCTTTCCGACTTCGGAAGTTTGCATTTAAATCAATGCGCATACCAGTCGTATCAGGCGTCTCCATAAATTCCCCATATTTGCGCATAAAGAGCTTAGGCTCTGCTAAACGGAAGCGATAGATACTTTGCTTAACGTCTCCTACCATAAAGAGATTTCCATCTAGTTCTTCACCTGTTTTCACAAGCTGTAAAATTGTTTCTTGGAGCATATTTGATATGGATAGGTAAGCCTTTGAAATCATCTCCAGCTTTTCCCCCCATTCACACCGTACGTGAGGGTTTCCCCTCATACGGCGTTCCATCAATTATGAATCTTTAAACTAATGCTTTATTTCCAGCTTTACCACGAAGTTTATTTACTTTGTCCAAACTTTGTTTTGTTAACTCTAACATTTGAAAGTATTTATTAATGATGTCTTCTGTTGTGGCATGAATCAGTTTATGGGCTTCTTTCGTTATAAAAACTAAGTTGTCATACTTATCGTTACCACTTCTTGCCTTTGGAACGATGTGATGTAATTCCATATTTTTCAGAATGAGTGCTTCTCCTGTGATAAAGCAAACCCCTTTTTGAGCAATGTATTTAGAAATACGATTGTCGTTGTATTCAATACTACGATTGATTACAGGATTTTTCATGAGATACTTCACAACTTCTTCTGATACTGATTTTTGCTTTTTATGAATCAGACTTCTACCTTCAACTGTATAATTATTGATTTCTTGCGTAAAGTTTGTTGGACTTTTGTGTTTGATTCCATCGATAGGGAATATCGCTACTTTCGCAACGAATATCTTTTTCTTGCCAAGATAATCTTTGAAATGTTTCTTGTAGTACGTACTTGGCTCACCTTTATCCGATGAAACTTTCTTCAAGCTGTTATATAAGGTTCGTTTGACTGAAAATGCAATTTCACTAAAATCTTTCGTTACCATCGTTGCTTGCTGATAGAAGTTATGAAGTCCTAGAATTGTTGCATTGAGCTTAGACACTTCTGAAGCATTAGATTTCTTTTTAATTCGTTTGATGTTTTCTTTGATTTTGCTAATTGCGTTTTTCTTCGCCTTATTTGTCATGAATGATTTTACGGTATGCTTCTTTTTATTTCTAGCCACTTTCATTTTAAAGCCTAGAAATTCCGAGAAGTTTTTCCTTAAATTAATGACCTTTGATTTTTCTTTACTAATGTCGAGATGTAATCTTTCTTTTAACCATTTTTTCACACCTTGGAAAATCTTGAAGGCACTTTTATGGTCTCTACAAAAGATTTTAAAATCATCTGCATATCGCACAATGAACATTTCTTTCAAGCTTGTGGCTCTTTTTAAGGTACTATATTTCACTGACCTATCAAGTCTAACCTTGCCACCAATAATTCTTTTACGCTCATAGTTTTTCTGTGTTTCAAACGTTTCCCACTGATTGCTTATCCACCAATCTAATTCGTTTAGCACAATATTAGATAGTAGCGGTGATAAAATACCACCTTGAGGAGTCCCTTTATTAGGTGTTCCTACTCCTACAATTTCTGCTTTCAGTAGTTTACTTATGATTGAGAGAACCTTTTTATCCTGGATACCCATTGATTACATTTGTTTAAGAAGTTTGCCATGATTGACGTTATCGAAGAAACCTTTGATGTCAATATCAACCACATAGTGCAGTTTGTTGATGTTTGCTAATGTTACTGCTCTAGAATATGCATGTAAAGTTCCTCTGTTCGGTCGAAAACCGTAACTGTGATTATGGAATTTCGCTTCGCATATTGGTTCTAGAATTTGTTTGATACATTGTTGAATGATTCGGTCTTCGATTGTCGGGATACCGAGTGGTCGAATTCCTCCATTAGCTTTTGGTATTTCTTTTCTTCTTATTTTGTGTGGTATGAAGTTTTCAAGTCTTTTTCTGACATAATCAATTAAGGCGATCGGGTCTTTTTCTCCGATAGTAACGATTGTAGATTCATTAATACCTTTGGTGAAAGAACCCTTGTTTTTCTTGATGTTTCGATATGCCAGTAAAATATTTTCTCTTCTAATAATCAATTCATACAGATTTTTAAAGCGTTTGTTCATTTGACTTGCTTTGTAAAGGTCATCTAAGGTTTGTTGCATATCGTAATATTCATTGTTTCGTAAGGACTGTCGTTTTAAAACTTTCTTGTTTGCTGTTTCAGTCAAAACTCTCACCACTTTATTACTTCTTTTGGCGATTGCATTTCTTTTAGTCATACGAGAACCTGATAGTATAAAGTAATGTTTTAGTTATTCATAAATTGACTAATGGCTATCCCTCCACCGCTTATTATCACAGCTTCACTGGTACTGTGCCATCACTTTCACTGTGCTTAAAATGAGGTTATACTATAGACGCTTTCCCTCATACCGCTTCAACGAGTGCAATCTCTCCACGTAGCCAGCTTACCACGTTCCAAGAAATCATATCTGTACATATAATACTTTTAGGTCATTCCTCTAACCCTGTTAGCTGGATAGTGCCTGTAACACTATAAGGTGTTTCATAAAGACAAATTTTACTCCACCTCACTAACCCAACAATAAGTTGGTGTACCCTTTCGAATACCTATACCTCTAGAGCCGTACATTCGGAATTTCGTCAGTAGGAAGTTTTGTTCCCTACATTCTAACCATGAGTATTTTTATAGAACCCCAGTCTATCCATCCCACAGAATACCTCTATCCCGCTTTCCTTCTTTCGATTAGGAGGATGTTCAACTGACTTCACCGAGCTTATAACATCATCACGATTGCACGCGACAATGCTATTCGGAGGATTAGGTCGAGCCTTTCAGAGCGTTACCTCATCATTCGACTCATCTGATTTCTTAGTTCTCCTAGCGAAATGATGCTAGTGGCTAATCTTTTCAATTAGCAACGTGTCGCACTATCTTGATATTCATCCACAAGTACTTCTTTAAAGCGCTTTTTTAAATCCAATGCAACAGGTGATGGTTGTAAATCTCCATTTATTTCCTCTGTTAAAATTTGGAGTGCAAAATGCTCTAAATCCGAGAAATCTATAATTCCTCGTTCTAATTTTGCTAGACGAAACTGTTCACTAAACACATTTGTCAGTCCAACTAATGTGCCAATTGTTGGAGCCATCAGACGAATTTCCTCTAACAAGCGAGCGGGCGTTCTAACAAAATAGGTTTCTTTTATGTTATTAACAATTTTTTTGGCAGCCTCTCTTTTTTTCTTCGCAAGCTCCTGTAACTCCACATCTACTAAAGCATCCTTGGACACTCGCTTTAACGTTGACCATTTGATGGTGGCAAAATAATTAAAGAGCTCCTGCCATGCTCCCTCTCGACTAATACGTATGCCCTCTTGAACCATCGCAAAATCAATTTCTGCCGTTTCAGCATAGGGTGCTGGTCCTGTTGGCTGTAACGTTATTGTTCGCATTTCCGAAATTAACACAAATGCTTCTTCAAGACTATGCTTTACTGTTAATTTCACATATTTCGACAACTCTAAATCATCAATGGTCACATCTTCCGCTAACTCATATGTTTTAGGAAGGCTGTCCAACCATTTTTTCGGCTCTGCATGAACACGAGATGTATCATAAAGCTTGCTAATTAATGTTTCAATGGCTTGATCATCACGATCTGACGTAAAACTATCAACTAAACGAAAGATTGCTTGAACTTGTTCCTCATCCTCAGAATCGTAAGCAGTTTCAAGTACGTCTGATAAAATATCATCTCTTAACAAGGCAACCTCTGCCTCATTAGCAATACGAAAGCCTGGATCAATGTCTAATAAATAGGCATACTGTTTTACAATGGCTAAGCAGAACGAATGTAATGTTGAAATCTGCGCTTTATTAACTAGGCTTAGTTGACGTCTTAAATGATTGGAAGTAGGGTTTTCTGCAATTGCTTTTTCAAGCGCCTCAGCCATTCGATGACGCATCTCTGCTGCAGAAGCATTAGTAAAGGTTACAACTAGCAGCTCATCTACGTTAATCGGATTCTCTGTGGCTATGACCTTTTCAATCATACGATTAATCAGTACAGCTGTTTTCCCAGAACCCGCAGCCGCAGAAACAAGTGTATCCTGACCACATGCATAGATAGCCTTCCATTGGTCATCAGTCCATGTAACATTCGATGGTTTTTCAGGTATTGCTTGTACCAAGTTACTTCATCTCCTTCCGTATTTTTTCAACAATTTCGTTTGGCTTTGCTTGCATTAATTGTCGATAGCTTTGCTTGCCATCAGAGGGATCAAACTGACAAACAGCAGAAAACTGACAATAATCACAGGCTGTTTTTGACTTTAATTTATACGGACTAATAGACGTATCTCCAGATAAAATACCATTGCCAGCCTCTTGATGCTTTCGGCGCACAAAATGCTGCAAATTTTTCATATCGTTAACAGGTACTATCCGTGACTGAGATTCTGAAGGTGTCCCATCCTTTTTCATATACACAGGAATAATTTTCGAATGGCCGCTTGATTCTTCCAACTGCTCATCCATCGATAAAATGGCTTCTGCATTCTCTGATAGCAGTCCCTTCATTTTATATTGCTTTAAACGATCTTCTTCAATCTCACTATCACTTAAATCCTTGTCAAGCTTTAGCATTGGGTTATGAACATGTACATACAGTACCCCTGCCGGCTCTGTTTCTCCTGGTAGCCAATAAGAGCTATTTTCCATTGCTACATCTAAATAAGTAAGGACCTGTAAAGAAAGTCCATAGTAGACTTCATTTAAATCTAAATCACGAGCTGAGGATTTATAATCGACGATACGTAAATATGAGCGATCATCTATAGATGCGCTATCCACCCGATCAATACGACCACGCATAAACATTTTCTTTCCGCCAGTTAAATCGATTTCAAGAGGCGGGAGCTGTTCATGTTGACCTGGTCCAAACGATGCCTCAATAGCAATTGGCTTAAAGTGAGAAACATTGGCATGCTGGGTCAATGCTGTCATTGTTCGTTCAACAATACGGATAAGCTTACGTTGAATATAACGATAGCGTGCACTGGATAGTAAGATTTGATGGGAAAAGACTGGCACAATTTGCTCCACAGCTTGTCGTGCCAATTGTTTAATCTGCTGTTTCGTTAAACGTACCCATGACAGCTGTTGACGATGCGTTTCTTCTGTAATCCATTTCAGTGCTTCATGGAATAAATCACCCATTGCAAAGGTTTCTAATCTATACTCTGCACGTTCCTCTAAACGCAGCCCATATGTTGTAAAATGCGAAAACGGACATCTAAAATATTTTTCAATTCGAGAAACGCTGGATGTCAGTTTTTGACCGTATAACTCCTGTGTAATATATGTTTCAAGAGGTTGTGCTTCATTTTTATGTGTAATAGGTTGGAGGACACGTTCAAAAATCAGTGCCCAATAAGGATCCTGCTCATAAAATTTTTGTAACGCTAGCCATTCTGGCGTAAGCTCACGACTATGTTCAGCTTGGCGTAGCTGCATCATAAGATGGGCTAAAGCTGTGCGCGGATGACGTAAATACGGTAGTGGATTATTTTCTAGTAATTCAATTGGATCCATCACAACCCGCTCAACAGCTACTCCACTTAATAAACCTGGCGTATTTTCATTGCCAATTATTTTCTTTATATAAAGTGAAGATAGTAACGGCTTCCCTTCTTCATCAGCTGTAGGATACGACAAATACAATTTATCAGAAGGCGTCGTTAAAGCTCTATATATTAAGAAATTTTCTTGGAGTAAACGATTTTTAGATGTCGGTGCAAGCTCATATCCGATTTGGTTAAACCATTCACGTTCAACATCTGACAATAATCCCTCATACTCCATACGTGTTGGATAGATCCCATCATTGATGCCTAAAACGAAAGCAACTTTTATATTTGATAAACGAGCTAAATCAACCGTCGCTACCATTACTTCATCTAAGGTAGGTGGAATGCGGGAAAATTCTAATGTATCAAAGCCCTCATCTAGAATTTTTGCTGCTTCCTCTACAGTCATTTGTTGTTCTCCAAACATATACACAAACTGATCGAGTACAGCGATCCATTCTTTCCATGCTTGGTCATGCTCGCTAGCTGATAAGGCATCTCCTCGATCCAGTTCACGATCTTTCAAAGTCTGCAGCTTTTCATAGACCTTTAAATCCTCAATCATTTCAAATAATGCAGTCGCTACATCTCTACCTGTTTTCGCTACTTCTAGCTTGTCTTGTAACACTTTTAGTGGTTGTCGAATTTCATCTCGAATAGCCTCGATTTCCGCTTGCATAGCACGTTCCTCATCTGTTTGTACCTTAGAATGGAATTCAAGACCTCGATATTTTTTGAAAAACCATCGAGATTCCTCAAACCACCGCTCACCATAAATACCCTGTGCTAAGCAATAATTCTCTAAACGATCTGCACGCTCACGCCAAACATTTAGCTCAGCGTGTAATGGGAAAAATAAATCTGTTTTGACACTACGGAAAATAGGCTCATACTTCCAATTCGAAGTGACTACTTCTAAAACCGAACGACTAAGCTCTATTAATGGGTGATGGAGCATGGTCTTTTTTGAATTTGTAAAAGTAGGAATTTCATACTGCTGAAAAATTGTTGAAATAAGCGGGTCATAAACATCTGGTTGTCTATAAAGAAGTACAATATCTTGATAACGATATTCATCCTCCTTTGTCAGCTTTGTTATTTCCCGGGCAATGGCATGTATCTCAGCACGTCGATTGGATGCTTCAAGTACCTTAACATCACCAGAAGTTTCTTTTGATTGTGATACCATTTTCGAAAATCCCTCTTCCACATGCTGTAAATCTTTAGATTGAAAACGGTACGTATAGTAAAAATGTAATGGTGCATCTACTTCAATGCCCTCTTCATTTGCAATATCGTGTAAGCGTTGATTTGTTAATGCAGCTTCATGAAATAAAGACTGCTCATCATAAGCTTCATCAATATGATCAAAGGGCAGCACAACTGTAACTTGTTTCGTCACCTTTAATAGCTCTTTAACTAACTCCAACTCTCGAACAGTAAAAGCTGTAAATCCATCTATATAAATAGTTGCTTGCTTCATCGTCTCAGAGTCTTTCAAATGCTCAGTTAAGATTGGATAATAGCCCTCACTATCGACATATGTCGTCCCAAGTCGAGCCTCCAAAGCTTGTAAAACTACTTGTAAGTCATTGGTTTTAGCTTGTAATGTATGTGGAGCATCAATGGCCTTTAAAGATGAGGTTACTTCTGCTAGCACTGAGCTATTGACACTATAACGACTAAACTCGCGTAAGAGTGTCTCAATTTCCTCCGTAAAGCCTCTTTTTCCAGCAGCTTGGCGGAATAATGAAAATTCATCTTTTTGTTCCTCTAATAGTTTACGAATAAGCATTCGATAGCCATAACCATTTACTTCTTTTCGTGCAATACCGCCAGTTTCCTGTAATACAAGCCATGCTAATCGTTTAAATGTCATAACCTGTGCACGGATTAAGCCTTGTAAGCCATGTTTATTCGTTAGCTCATACTCTGTTGAATAAGACATTTGGTCAGGTACAATCACAAAAATCGGATGACCTAATGGCTCTGATTTTAATTGTTCAACAATTTCTTGATGGATAAATGTTGATTTACCAGTTCCTGATCGCCCTGAAACAATACGCAATGTCATATACGGTTCCCCTCCTATGTCTATAATTTTTTTGATAAACATGTATTTTGAATGTTTTATGTCAATTAAACCTGGGCACTTTTCTATTCTACCTGAGCGATTCCCACTCGGGACGGAGCACTTTTCTCTTCAACCCGAGCACTTTCCTCTTGGAGCGGAGCAGTTTCCTTTTCAACCCGAGCTCTTCTCACTTGGAACGGAGCACTTTTCTTCACAACCCGAGCAGTTTTCTCTTGGGGCGGAGCACTTTTCTTCACAACCCGAGCTCTTCTCACTTGGAGCGGAGCAGTTTCCTCTTCAACCCGAGCTTTTCTTACTTGGAGCGGAGCACTTTTCTCTTCACCCGAACACTTTCCATTTGAAATGGAGCAGTTTTCTCTTCAACCCGAGCGCTTCTCACTTGGAGCAGAGCACTTTCCTCTTCAACCCGAGTTCTTCTCACTTGGAGCGGAGCAGTTTCCTTTTCAACCCGAGCGCTTCTCACTTGGAGCGGAGCACTTTTCTACGCAACCCGAGCAGTTTCCTTTTGGAGCGGAGCACTTTCCTCTTGGGGCAGAGCAGTTTCCTACACAACCCGAGCTCTTCGCACTAGAATCGGAGCAGTTTTCCCCTCAACCTGAGCTCTTCTCACTTGGGGCAGAGCAGTTTCCTCTTTAACCCTGGCACTTCTCACTGAAATCGGAGCACTTTTCTACATAACCCGAGCACTCACAGTTGTCCCAAAGCACTTTTCCATTCTATCTGAGCATTGACTTCCTTTCCTTAGAACAAGTTAAAAACCCCTTCTCTCATTTTACATGATACAAGGGGCTAGATGTGTATATTCAACTTCCATACTTAATGATGTTTCGTCAATTTTCGCGCTTGCTTTAGATCTCTCTCCACACGTGCGTTTAATCGCTTCTCTATAAGCTTGCCGATCCACCAAAGTAAGACAATGGCAATTGCTGCAATAATTAGTCTTACAGGGCTTGTCAGTAACGATTTTAAATCATAGCCAAGCACGCTCATTCCTAAAATCATGACAAACTTACCCGCTAACAACACCACTAAATAAAATTTTTTATGAATATGGGAGAGCCCGGCTACTATGTTGACAATTACAGAAGGTGTAAATGGAAAACAAAGTAACACAAACAGTGGGCTAATACCATTCATATCTACCCATTTAATTAGCTTCTTGACCTTGCTACTCCCTGTGACAAATCGCAGCTTCGGGTGCTTGCCAAAATGTCGAACTAGTAAAAACACTGCATATGACCCAGCTACAGAGCCTAGCCATGATAGTAAGAAACCAAGCCATAATCCAAAAGCGCTTGCATTGGCCACAACGAAAACAACCAAAGGTAAAAATGGTAAAAATGCTTCTATAAAAGGTAATAGCAATCCAATGACTGGGCCAAGCGTTCGATATTGTGCTGCCACATGTTCAATATTTTCTACAGTAAACCATTCATTCAAATTCGACACCTCTATTTATACTGCAAAATTAAATGTAAAATCGTTAATGTTTCCGAAGTATTTTTATATTCATGAGGCTGATGACCTGAGAATACCAATGTATCCCCTTCCTTAATCAATTCATGCATATCACCAGCAGAAATAACAGCTTGTCCCTGTATAACAATTACAGTTTCTTCTACCCCTTCTGTATGTGCTTCACTCCTACTGAAGGCTCCTGGCTCCATTTCGATCTTGTAAAACTCCCAACCACGCTCCGGATTATAAGGAATAATCGAATATACGCGATAGCGCCCCTCATCTTCATCTACATGTGGTGCATCATCACTGCTATATTTCATGAAATGAGCTGTTGGTGGCTGTAATAAAGAGGAAAAAGAAATGCGCATCCCTGCAGCAATTTTCCAAATGGTTGATACAGTTGGATTCGCTTCTCCCTTTTCAATCTGTGCAAGTTGCGCCTTACTTACACCTGTAGCTTTGGAAACATCATCTAAGCTTAAATGACGCTGCTGACGAATCTTCTTTAATTGAAATGCTAAATTTCGGCTCATTTGTTCCATTATTATTCACCATTTTCTATTGTTTATTTTATCAGACATATGTATACTTTAATAAACATCAAGAACTATCAAACTATTCCATCATTAGTATACATGGAAATTTTTCAGAAGGGATGACCTATTTATGACAAGTACAACAGAGCTTCGAAATGAAGCAACTCACTCACCAAATGACAGCTTTATACAAGGCGTAAAAGATTGTATCCCAACATTACTCGGTTATATTAGTATAGGACTTGCTTTCGGAGTTGTAGGTTCCGCTTCTGGCTTATCAGTACTCGAAATTGCACTTTTAACTATTTTGATTTATGCAGGCTCTGCACAATTTATCTTTTGTGCACTCCTTTTAACAAATAGCCCAGCTTCTGCTATCATTGTAACCATTTTCGTCGTAAATTTACGTCATTTATTAATGAGTTTAACAATAGCTCCACATTTTACGCACTATTCCATGCTCCGTAATGTTGGTTTTGGTACATTGCTAACAGATGAAACTTTTGGTGTAGCTGTAACAAAGCAAATGCAGACAGGAAAGTTGTATGGAAAATGGATGGACGGATTAAACATCACTGCCTATTTGTTTTGGATTCTCTCCTGTGTTGCTGGCGCATTTTTAGGCAAATGGGTGGCAAATCCAGAGAAATGGGGTTTAGATTTTGCCTTAATAGCTATGTTCGTTGCCTTGCTTGTCCTTCAGCTTAGCAGTGTTGGGAAAAATAAAATTATGCATTATCTCATGTTGATCGGCTATATGATTGTCATCATGTATGGTCTTTCTTATTTTGTCCCTTCACATGTGGCTGTTCTTCTTGCAACAGTTATTGTGGCGACAATTGGGGTGGTGACGGATAAATGACAACAACTGCTTATATGGTATGGCTAATCATTGGCTGCGCACTTGTAACTTGGTTACCACGTGTTATTCCATTTATTTTTGTTCGCAATGTAAAGCTTCCAGAAGTTGTCCTAAAATGGTTAAGTTTTATTCCCGTTTGTATTTTGAGTGCTCTTGTTATTGAAAATTTATTGGATACTGACAGTGGGAAAGTTGTTACACTGGATTGGCCCGTATTTCTTACATTTGTGCCAACTTTAATCATAGCGCTTCTCACAAAAAGCTTATCTATTACAGTTGTAGCTGGCGTGATTATTATGGCAGCTGTACGATTTTTCATGTAAAAAGGTCAGTCCAAAGCGATACACTTTGGACTGACCTTTTATTGGATTAAGGTTTAAATGGATTCTTTTTTATGCTTCATTTTACTGGCTAACCAAAAACCCACTGTTAACGAAAATGCATCAATTACAAAGATAAGAGGTGGAGAAGTATACCCTGCATAGACAGATGCCGCAATAAGTGCAATTGCCAAAATCAAAGCAACATAGCGATTAAACGTAATTCTAGTAAACAATAATACAAGTAATGCAGGTACAAATAACGCTAACACCATTTTCCCGAAAACATCCATTAGATATCCCTCTGCTCAGCTAGCAATAAACCAATTCGATAATGGTCATTGCTATAAATTACATGCTGTGTTAGGCGTATCTCGTTATTAAGGTCTAATACCTCTAAACGACAATGCGCTGCGTTTAATTGTAATGCTTCATATAATTCAGCCTCAGTAAAAACGGGGCGTCCATTTACTTTACGAATACACTCTCCTACAAGCAAACCCATTTTTTCAGCAGGCGAATCCGGTAGTACTGCTGCAATAATGGCTCCTTTCGTGCTTTGTGCAACTGCATAAATATCAGTTTTATCTTGCATTGCATAAAAAATAGAAATAATGACACGGATGACTACACCTACTGCTAAGGTTATAAAACCGATTAGTGGCTCCAAATATGCTGCCAGTCCACCGATTAAAATAAGCTGTCCTAGTATAAGCACTGATTTCCCTATTTTGGGTAGCTTCAAGGCTGGTAATTCTTTTCTTGCAAGCTTTGAAAATCCTATGACTATCGGAAATAGGACAAGTGCAAAATGATTGTCACCTAATGTGAATTGTGGCCAATAGGGCAATGCTGATGGAATAATATCACCAGGCATTACAAAGAAGATTGGTAATAGCCAAACATTTCTTGAACGATATACAATGGCCTGCATACCACGCTTGGTTTTTTCCACACAAGGCGTTGTTACCTTTAGAGCTGTTCGACGAATTAATATACCCTCAGCAATTACACATAGACCTGCTAAAATAGTAATGGTTACAATAGAACCTTCTAATAAATTTACACCTTCCACTGAAAACTTCCACCATGCAAAAGTCCAATGATAATGAAACATTCCCCATATCATGAAAGCAGCAAGACCCATCGTATAAATAGGAGAAAGTGCGTTTATGAAAAACAGGATTAGTGCCAAAGCTGAAATAGCTATTAGCAATAATAAAAAATCTTTAGGTACTGTTAAACCTGCACCAACACTTAATAGTGAAATTATAAGGGCATATAGCCAACCATGCTTCCACTGCCCAACTAGTTCTGTCCATCCCCAAATAATGCGTCTATTAAAAAATTTACGTTCCTGCTTTACGCGACGATACCCTAAAAAAATTGCAAAAATAATAGCAATATACAGTAATGGGTTGAGTAAAAAGCGGCCAATCGCTGTTACAATTTCTATTAATATATCACTAACCATACGAACACCCGCCGTTTCTGTCTTAAATACTATGAATTTATTGTATCAAACGACTACACACTTGCGTAGTACAAACTAAAGATATTGTCATTACTTAACTATATTCAGCGGATGTCATTTTTACAAATCAAATTTCTATTATCTACTGTTCTATATTGTGCAATAAAAAGCTTGTCGCCATTTGGAACTGTAAATCATTTTGACGATCTTGTTTATATTGCTTCAATGTGTCATTTAAGCTATTAAAGAATGTTGAATCTAGATAAATATTATCTTCTGCCTGCTTCAATTTTTTCTCATCTCGGTATTGCATAACAGCTTCCTCTGTCTTTTCATCCAAATAACCATCTAGTCTATCAATTTTATAACCAAGCTTTTTTAAAGCATTTTGGGTATACGAAATTTCCTCACTCATATCACCAACTTTAAATTTGCCAGACAATGGGTGCATCTGGAAGGCGAATAATTCATTTTGCTCAATCACTAAATTCGCTTCTATTCCTTGCCCATGAATCCATTCACGCTTTGGTGTCAGCCATTTATTTGTAGATAGTTTTAGTTCTCCACCATTTGATAAAGCCCAGGATTCCTGTACAGTTCCTTTACCAAAGCTCTTAACTCCAACGATGGATGCACGCCCCCATCCTTTTAATGCACCACTAAGTACCTCACTAGCTGATGCACTGCCTTCATTTTGTAAAATTACAATCGGAATTTTATACATCGTTTGTAAATATTTCTCGTCAAAGCTTTTTGCTTCTGTTTTTAATGGTTCCATAGCACCTTCAGCATTTTGCATATACGCAAATACTTTGCCATTCTCTAATACCGTGCTCAGTAGCGCTGCGACGCTATGTAAATAACCACCTGGATTATCCCTTACATCAATAACAAGTCCCTCGATGTCTTTTCTCAGTAATTTACTCGTTTCAGCAACCCATTCATTTGCTGTTTTTTCACCGAAGATAGAGATTTCCACATAGCCAATCGACGTATCTTCTACCTTGATTATTTCACTTGATACCGTTTTATTCGATATTGCAGCTCGTTCCATTGTCATTTTTATATGCTTATCCTCACTAGGTCGATAAACGACAATGGTAACTTTCGTGCCCTTTTCCCCTTGAATTAATTGCATTAATTCACTCATCTTTTTCCCATCTACTCGAACTCCATCAACTTGTACAATTTCGTCGAGTGATCGCATGCCTGCCTTCTCCGCTGGGGATGAACGAACAGGAGATACAACAATAAACTTTCCGTTATTTTCAGTTAGCTCAATACCAATACCCACTCTTTCTTCAGCTAACATTTGTCGATGCTGCTCTGCCTCTTCCTTCGAATAATAGGTACTATAAGGGTCCTTAATTGCATCTGCCATACCACGCAGTGCCCCCTCCACCAACGATTCCTTTTTTGTATTGTATACAGATTTCTCCTCAATCAAGTTCATGGCTTCATTGATTGATTCAACCTCTGTGACGACTGGCTCCTTTTTATTCCCTGCCCCTAAATTAAACCAGTCAAAATAAAATCCACTACCTAGCAATAAGCTACTAGCCAGTACTCCGACACCAGCCATTATTTTGCGCAAATCTTCCCTCCTCCGTCTCTTTTACTGTATGACTTTTAATTTTCAAACATACAAGATTACGCTTCAAAATAATTAATTGAATGCCTGATACTTTCATTGCAATAGTTTCCATAAAAAAACTGCTGCGCTTTTAATAGAAAACGAGCAGATTTTTGCGTAGATTTAGTCTAATGCATCCACATAAGTTTTTAACATATCAGCATCCATCGGGCCTCTTATAGCTCGTTGAATATAGCCGTTAGAATCAATAAAATATGTTGTAGGTATTGTTAATATTTGATATTCTGAGCCAACTGAATTTTCTGGGTCAAGAACAATTGGAAAAGTTAATTCGAAGCTATCTCTAAAGGTCATTACCGTATCAATTTTAGCGTCAGCCGTCACATCACGTTCAGCCGAGGTTAAATTGACAGCTACAATTTCTACATTATCTTCTTTGGCATATTGTTCATAATAGCTTTGCATATGTGGCATTTCAGCCTTACATGGCGGACACCAAGTCGCCCAAAAATTTAATACAACCTTTTTTCCACGAAGACTACTCAAGGTGACATCTTCTCCATCTAGACTTGTGAGTGTAAAATCTGGTGGCGTGTCTCCATTTTTCAACCCAATATTACGCTCCTCCATCTCCTTTCCTAGTGAAGCCGTTTCAATTTCTCGCTCCTTATCAATTTGCTGTCTAACATATGTACCAACCATGGCAACTACTAACAATACGACAATTAGTAGCCCAACATTTTTCTTCTTCATTATTTCCCTCCAATAATCTTCTCTTTCTCTTTTAATATCAATCTTTCGTTTCAAAATTCTTTACAAAGCGTTGCAATAGTAAACCTATTATAAGTAATATAACGCTGATCCCTACAGCCGGTTGCCATAACCCAAGTGGCTGAAAGTTAGCTACAATAATCAATCCACTTGTATAGACGAGTAAAGCATAATTGATAGTAGATACTTTCCATAATATGAGGATTGTTAGTGCACTTAGCACAGTTAAAGTAATAATTTCGCTATTAGTCGGATTATCATTCAGTAATACGACTAGCCATTGATAAATGGATTGTGTTAAGATAATTGCCCAGCTATAGGCACTTGCTCCTGTTACATCAAACTGTATTTTTTGTTTCTTCCAAAGAAGCTGAAATGATACTGCTATAACAGCTAAAAAGAGACCTATTGTACCTCCATTGAAATAGAGCAATGCAAACGGTTGAGCTATAACAGTTTTAGTATCAGTGACAATGACACTAAACTTCCAAACAAGTATAAAGGTCAAAATGACATCTCCATATACCCCAGACCACTTTTTCGGGAATTGCATTCGTAATACTAGCCATACAATGACAAAAGCCATTAGAAGAGCAACAGCGGTTGCTGGCAATGTTAAAGTCCGAATAGAGAACCACTCCGTATTAATCACCCAAAATCCTCCACAAAAAAAGATATTTTTAGCATAGCATATATTCTTAATGTGAACCGTTATTTCACACTGTTTTCAGAAAATCTTCAGAAAGCCTATTTAAATCATGGACTTTCTGTAAATGAACTCACGATATACCCCTATAGGTATTCATAAATTGTAACATTAAATAATCAATTTGTATAATAACTAGCACTTCCTCACCTTTGTTGAAACATAAAAAAAGCTATACATTAGACTATGCTAATGTATAGCTTCACTATTTTTTAAAGTGGAATATATTTCAATGGATTGACACTACCAACTGCTTGTCCACGCCAAGCACCAATATGCACCTCAAAGTGTAAATGTGGTCCTGTTACGCGACCAGTGCTACCCATCGTCGCAATTTGCTGACCTTGAGAGACCTCTGCACCCACACTTACATTGAAGGAATTTAAGTGTGCATATACTGTCGTATAAATTTGACCGTCAATAGAGTGTGTAATAATGACTACATTGCCATATGTGCTAAGTGGTGCCGCATAGGATACAACACCATCAGCCGCTGCCCATATTGGTGTTCCTGTCTTATTAGCAAGATCCACACCATAGTGGAATTCAGGACCTGCGCCAATATTACGCCAGCCATATGGTGATGTTAAACGACCATTTGTAGGTGTAATCCATGTACCATCAGATTGTGGCGCATTAACAGTTGATGAGCCACCCCCATGATTGCCTGCATTCGCTGCTGCTGCAGCGGCTGCCTTGCGTTTTGCTTCCTGCTGACGGGCAATTTCCGCTAAACGATTTTGTTCATCAATAATTTTTTGTTGTAATTCGTCACTAATTTCTAGTGCTTCAGAATATTCTTTTTCTAGCAATACTTTTTCAGATTTGAGCTTTTCCTGCTCTTTTTCTAATTGATCTACTAATTTATTTTTCTCTGTTTTTTGTCCATCTAAAGATGCTTTTAAACGTTCAAGTTCAGCTTGTTTTTCCTCAAGCTTTTGGCGTTTATTTTCTAACACCTTCTTTTGCTCCTCTAAAGTTTGCTTGTCCTCTTTTTGATCACGAATAATTTGACGATCCGCATCGAGTAAAGCATTAACAGCAGAGAATCGATCGATAAAATCTACGAAGCTATTAGAACCTAGTAGTACGTCTAAATAGCTAACAGATCCACCCGCTTGAATTGCACGAGCACGGTCCTGCAACAATAAATCACGCTCTTCAATTTTACGCAGAAGCTCTGCTATTGAATCCTCTAATGCTTTTATTTCTTCATTAGTAGCGTGCACGTCTGCAAGTACATTTTTGATATTACTATTTGTTTTGTCGATTTCAGCGTTCAACGTTTGAATTTGATCTAATAGCTTTTGTTGCTTGTCTTCATTTGCAGTAATTGCATTTGTCTTGTTTTTAATGGATGAATTTAATTCATTTTTCTTTGTTTCCACTTGTTTTTTTTCATCTTTTAAATCCGATAAACTAGTTGCATACGCTGATGGAGTTTGGATAAAAAGAAATAGTGCAGATACTACCGCAAGTGTTTTCATTGAGTTTTTCGCCTTACTTTTCACCGACTGAACTCCCCTTCGACTATTTTTTTGTAATGTAGATTGATGTCGTTTGAGCTATCAATCATCTACCTATATTTTCAAAAACTTACGCACTGACATGAAGCTTCCCCAAATACCGATTAGTACACCAATTAGTAATAGTAGACCGCTTACTTGGTACACAAGAGGTGAAAAATCAAGTACTTGTACAAGCTCGCCTTTTAAACGAGGCGCTATAATTTTATATACATTGTGATAAAGGGTTGCGACAACCGCAATCGGAATAATAGAACCTAAAATCCCGAGCCACATTCCTTCCAGTAAAAATGGGATACGAACGAATGAATTCGTTGCACCAACAAGCTTCATAATTTCTATTTCATCACGACGGGCTATAATGGTAATACGGATCGTATTAGAAATTAAGAAAATAGCTGTAAATAATAATCCTAAAATCAACACTAGTCCAACATTACGGCTAATATTTAAGAAGTTGAAAAGCTTTTCTACCTTGCCCTCTCCATACATAACGTCGTATGTATACTCAAATTTATCAATTTTTTTTGCAACAGTAGCTGTTTGCTGCGGATTTGAAGCTTTCACGTAAACAACATTTCGTAAAGGATTACTTTGCTCAAATAGTTTAAAATCTTCCCCAAAATCCTTTACTAATTTGGTTAACTCTTCTTCCTTCGTGGAATAGGTCATTTCAGCAATATCTGGCAATTTTTTTATTTTTTCAATTAGCGCCTTTTCAGCAGCCTCATCTGCCGTTTCATCAATCAATACTTTAATTTCAACATCATTCTCTAAATCAGATGCGACTTTATTCAAATTCATCATAATAAGCGCAAAAACGCCTACTAAAATTAATGTAACAGTTACTGCACTCACAGAAGCAATGGTCATCCAGCTATTACGGCCAAGCGACTTAATACTTTCTCGGAAGTGACGTTTTACCGTATTAAATTTCATAACCGTATTCACCTCCGTGCTCATCACGGACAATCATGCCGCCCTCAATCGCTATCACTCGACGTCGAATCGTATTCACGATTTCACGGTTATGGGTTGCCATTACAATCGTTGTACCACGTGCATTAATTTCCTCAAATAAATTCATAATCTCCCATGAAGTTTCTGGATCAAGATTTCCAGTAGGTTCATCTGCAATTACAACCTTCGGAACATTGACGATTGAGCGTGCAATTGAAACACGTTGCTGCTCGCCCCCTGATAGTTCATTCGGAAACATTCTTGCCTTATGTTTTAGCCCGACAAGCTCTAATACTTCCATCACCCGACGACGAATTTCCACTGGCTCTTCTTCAATTACCTCTAAAGCAAACGCAACGTTCTCATAGACATTCAATCGAGGTAAAAGCTTGAAATCTTGGAAAACAACACCAAGTTGTCTGCGCAAAAAGGGTACCTTCTTATTTTTCAAACTTGCTAAATCTATACCATTCACCGTAATTTCACCGGAAGTTGCTTTTTCTTCACGATACATTAATTTTATAAATGTTGATTTACCAGCACCACTTGGGCCAACAACATAAACAAATTCTCCCTGCTTTATGTTAACGGAAATCCCATTTGTCGCTACAACGCCATTTGGGTACTTCTTTGTCACATTCTTCATTTCTATCATATTTAAACCACCTAAATCTCTTACCTATGTAAGAAGTATTCTCTTACTATTATAGCACTCTATTTCTGTTTTTTTATTACAGTTTCATTTCATTCCGTGCCAGTTCCTACTATTTCGTTCTTTCATTACCATTGTCATCTCGTATTTATTGTAAAACTCGACATCAAAGAAAGCAGAAAATCGACCTTCGATTGCCAGAAAATGAGACAAAAAAAGCATGCAAGCGTATGTTTGTGCATAGCTTGAATGCTTTTTTAAGCTTAAATATGCTGCTCGTCAGTTGTTGTATAGCGTACTAAAACCGAACCTGTTTTAGATTCACCTTCGATAAAGAGACGATTCGCATTCTCTACTTCTTTATCAAATCGTATTACTTTTGATAAGAATTGATCCTGAGATTCAATCTTTGATGCATCTTGAATGCCTACATCTACTTTCCCAAAATTTGTTACAATTTTGCCGCTTAATGAAATGGTACGTGGTATATACAATTCCACAGAACCTGCAACTGTTTGTGCTTTGATTTTCGATGAGTTTGTAGAGCAAGTTGTTACAACTACATGTCCATTGACCGATTTTGCTTCAATCTCATCCAATGCCCCATCTAAATAGACACGACCATTTAATGTTTCAGCCTCTAAATCTTTACCACGAACATTCGTCAATTCAATCGATCCATTCGAAGAATCTACTTTAGCTTTTTCAAAATTAAACTTAGAGCCCTTAATGGCACCGTTTAATGTTTTCACTTTTAAATGGTCAAAACCTATATCTTGTAAAGATACACTACCGTTCATTAAACGAACTGATAATTTTTCCAACTGCTCCTTCGGTACAAGGACTTTAACATTCACTTGAACAAGCTTTAATTGACTTAAAATTCTTAACGAACCTTCATCTTCTTTTACTACGAATTGCTCTAAGAAATGGTTACGTGTTTCTTCTTCACTATCATTAATAAGTGGTGCCTTCACCTTACATATGACTTGGAAGCTGTCTCCTTCAGTAGCTTCTAAAGAAAAATTACCATTCGGTAATTCAGCAATTACACTGTCCACATGTTCAGCTGTCACTTCTTCCGTATGCGTAAATTCTACTTTATCACCAAACGGAGAAGATACATCAAATTCCTTTACTTTTTTCACGGCTGTATTCATCATATCCATAAAGAGTGAGCCAATCTGTGTTAAATCCTTACGGAAATCCTGCATCTCATCTTGGAAATATTTCGTAAAATCAGTATCTTTTTTCTGCTGTTCTTTAGTTTGTTCATTGAAAAGTGACTCTTTTTCTGTTGAGGATTGCTGCCCCTCTTTTGATACATCATTCATAACATTTTGAGTAGACTTGCTAGGTTGCTCCAATGCTTCTAATAATGTAATCGCCTCTTGCGCTGAAATTGTTCCTTTTTCCACAAGTTCTAAAATTCGTTGACGTTCATTTTGCATAAATAAAATAGCCTCCCTCAGTTCGTTATATTATTTATACGATTCATTTTGTGAAAAGTTTCACCAGAGAAATGAAAAAATTGGGGCTAAAGCTTCTAGGAACTTTTTGAAGCACACTTATAAGAAAAAAATCGCAACGATCACTTAGAAAGGAAAGTTGCGATTTTTGGATTTTACTTTATTGGGAAGCCTTTGCTAAAGCAGCTTCCATACGCATACGATCACGCTCTAATATTGGTTTTAAGTATTTACCAGTATAAGAACCATTTACCTCTACGACCTCTTCAGGTGTTCCTGTTGCTACAATTGTGCCACCTTTGTCACCACCCTCTGGTCCTAAATCGATAATGTAATCTGCTGTTTTAATAACGTCCAAATTATGTTCAATCACTAAAACTGAATCACCATTTTCTACCAAACGCTGTAAAACAACAAGCAGGCGTGCAATATCATCTGCATGTAAACCTGTTGTGGGTTCATCTAAAATGTAGAACGATTTCCCTGTAGAACGACGATGCAATTCAGAAGCTAATTTCACACGCTGTGCCTCACCACCAGATAAGGTCGTAGCAGGCTGTCCTAATTTCATATAGCCTAATCCAACATCCACAATTGTTTGTAGCTTACGTTGGATTTTTGGAATATTTTCGAAGAATACTACTGCATTTTCAATAGTCATATCTAAAATATCTGCAATACTCTTATCTTTATACTTCACTTCTAATGTTTCACGATTGTAACGTTTACCATGACAGACTTCACAAGGTACGTAAACATCTGGTAGGAAATGCATCTCTATTTTAATAATCCCATCACCGCGACACGCCTCACAGCGGCCACCTTTAACATTAAAGCTAAAACGCCCTTTTTTATATCCACGTACCTTTGCCTCATTTGTTGTCGCAAAAACATCACGAATATCATCAAAGACACCTGTATAAGTCGCAGGGTTAGAACGAGGTGTACGACCGATTGGAGATTGGTCAATATCAATAACCTTTTCAAGCTCCTCCATTCCTGTCACTTCTTTATGCTCACCAGGCTTAACCTTTGATCGATTTAGCTTTTGTGCCAATGATTTATATAAAATTTCGTTAATAAGCGTCGATTTCCCAGAGCCAGAAACCCCTGTCACTGCTACGAACAGGCCAAGTGGTACATCAATTTTTACATTGCGCAGATTATTTTCCTTGGCACCTTTAATGGATAGTTTACGACCATTTGGCTGACGTCGCTCAATTGGTAATGGAATGAACTTTTTGCCGCTTAAGTATTGTCCAGTCAAAGATTTGTCATTATCCATGACCTCCTGTGGGGTACCTGCCGCCACAATTTGACCTCCATGAACTCCCGCACCAGGCCCAACATCAATAAGATAGTCTGCTGCTAGCATTGTGTCTTCATCATGTTCCACTACAATAAGCGTATTACCAATATCACGCATGTTATGCAATGTACTGATAAGACGATCATTGTCTCGTTGATGCAAGCCGATAGATGGCTCATCTAAAATATAGAGAACGCCTGTTAATCGAGAGCCGATTTGTGTCGCAAGTCGAATACGTTGAGCTTCTCCTCCTGAAAGTGTACCTGCTGCTCGACTTAATGTTAAATAATCTAAACCCACATTTACAAGGAAGCCAAGACGTTCTTCAATTTCACGTAAGACAAGTCGAGCAATTTTCATATCCTTTTCTGATAAATCCAACTCTTTGAAAAATGTATCTGCCTCCTGAATAGAATACTGTGTCACTTCTCCAATATGCTGACCAGCAATTTTCACAGCTAATGTTTCTGGCTTTAGGCGATAGCCTTTACAAGAAGGACAAGCCTGCTGAGCCATATATTTCTCCATTTGTTCACGGACATAATCAGATGTTGTCTCTTTAAAGCGTCGTTCCACATTGCGTACAACGCCCTCAAATTCAATCATTTGATCTCGGACATTACCAAACTCATTTTCATAATGAAAATGAATTTTATCTTTACCAGAACCATATAAAATTTTATCCATTTTTTCTTTTGGAATATCCTTTACAGGAACATCCATCGGAATATCATAGTGATCACATACTGCCTTTAGCAGCTGTGGATAATACTGAGAGCTTGTTGGTTCCCATGAAGCTATGGCATGTCCTAATAATGTACGATCCCAATCTGGTACTATTAAATCTAAATCGACCTCTTGTGTTGAACCTAGCCCATCACAGCTTGGACAGGCACCAAAAGGACTATTAAATGAAAACATGCGTGGCTCTAGCTCCCCAATAGAAAACCCACATAATGGACAGGCATGATGCTCACTGAATAATAGCTCCTCATGCTTCATGACATCAACAAGAACACGTCCATCCGCTAAACGTAACGCTGTTTCTAAGGAATCACTAAGACGTGCTGCAATGCCTTCTTTCATCACAACACGATCCACTACAACTTCAATGGAATGCTTCTTGTTTTTATCAAGTTCGATGGCATCATCTAAATCTCGTAATTCGCCATCAATACGGACACGCACAAAGCCTTGCTTTTTTAAATCTTCCAATAGCTTTACATGTGTCCCTTTACGTCCAGATACCATTGGCGCAAGGAGCTGCATCTTTGTTCGTTCTGGATATGTCAATAAGCGATCAACCATTTGCTCAATCGTTTGGGAAGTAATTTCAATACCATGATTTGGACAAATAGGCTTGCCAATACGTGCATACAGTAAACGTAAATAATCATAAATTTCAGTTACTGTACCAACTGTTGAACGCGGGTTACGGCTCGTTGTTTTTTGATCAATCGAAATAGCAGGGGATAATCCCTCTATCGCATCAACATCAGGCTTGTCCATTTGGCCAAGAAATTGACGAGCATAGGCAGAAAGAGACTCTACATAACGACGTTGCCCTTCAGCATAAATCGTATCAAATGCTAATGACGATTTCCCTGAGCCTGATAAACCTGTTAATACAACTAATTGATCTCGTGGAATTGTCACATTAATATTTTTTAAATTATGTGCTCGTGCGCCTTGCACGACGATTTCAGTATTTTTCACAAGTCATTCACCCTTCTGCCTTCAATTCAAATATTGTATCGCGAAGCTCTGCAGCACGCTCGAAATCGAGTGCTTTTGCTGCTTCCTTCATTTCTAATTCTAGTGTAGCAAGTAACTGCTCTTTTTCCGCCTTCGTCAGCTTCTTACCTTTTGTGGCCTTCGCTACATAAGTCTCTTCTTCCTCTGCCACCTGTGTCGCACGAATAACATCAGGAATTTTCTTCACAATCGTTTTCGGTGTAATACCATGCTCCTCGTTATACGCCATTTGCAATGCTCGACGACGTTTCGTTTCCTCAATTGCCTTTTTCATCGAATCCGTCATATTATCTGCATACATAATGACATGACCATTAGCATTACGTGCTGCACGTCCAATCGTTTGAATTAATGAACGCTCTGAACGTAAAAATCCTTCCTTATCAGCATCTAAAATCGCCACAAGAGAAACTTCAGGAATATCTAGACCTTCTCGCAATAAGTTAATGCCGATTAGTACATCATAAGTACCTTTCCGCAGCTCGCGAATAATTTCAATTCGCTCTAGCGTCTTAATCTCTGAATGCAAATACTCCACCTTTAAGCCCATCTCTTTCAAATAAGCTGATAAATCCTCTGACATTTTTTTCGTCAAAGTTGTAACAAGCACTCGTTCATCACGAGCGATACGACCTTGAATCTCATCGATTAAATCATCAATTTGCCCTTCAATAGGACGTACGTCAATTTGTGGATCAAGCAGCCCAGTTGGACGAATAATTTGTTGCACCATTTCTGGCGTATGCTCAAGCTCATACGGGCCAGGTGTTGCGGATACATAAATAGCTTGATGTATATGTTTCTCATATTCTTCAAAACGTAAAGGGCGGTTATCTAGTGCTGATGGCAAACGGAAGCCATGCTCAACTAACACACCTTTACGCGCCTGGTCACCATTGTACATTCCTCGAACTTGTGGCAAAGTAACGTGACTTTCATCGACAACCAGTAAAAAATCATCAGGGAAATAGTCAAGTAGTGTATATGGCGTTGCCCCCGCTTCACGCAATGTTAAATGACGCGAGTAGTTTTCAATACCCGAGCAAAAACCCATTTCACGCATCATTTCTAAATCGTAACGAGTTCGTTGCTCTAAGCGCTGCGCCTCTAACAATTTATCCTCTGCGCGTAAAAGAGCTAAACGCTCCTCCAACTCTTTTTCAATATTATCAATAGCTTTTAGCATTTTTTCTTCTCGTGTAACGAAGTGGGACGCTGGGAAAATAGCAACATGATCACGCTCTGCTAGTATTTCTCCAGTTAACGCATCCACTTCGCGAATTCGATCAATCTCATCCCCGAAAAATTCCACGCGGATACAATGTTCATCACGTGATGCTGGGAAAATTTCCACTACATCACCACGTACCCGAAACGTCCCACGTGTAAAACTCACATCATTACGCTCATACTGTACATCGACCAATTTTCGAAGCAACTGATTACGTTCAATTTCCATTCCCGTACGCACTGATACGACCAGTTCACGATATTCTTCTGGAGAACCTAGACCATAAATACAGGACACAGATGCAATAATAATGACATCATCGCGCTCGAATAATGCAGATGTCGCAGAGTGACGCAATTTATCAATTTCATCATTAATGCTTGAATCTTTCTCGATATAAGTATCCGTCTGCGGTACATAGGCCTCTGGCTGAAAATAATCATAGTAGCTGACAAAGTATTCCACCGCATTATTCGGGAAGAACTCTTTAAACTCACTATACAATTGACCAGCTAGTGTTTTATTGTGTGCCATAATCAGTGTCGGTTTTTTGATCTGTTGGATAACGTTAGAGATGGTAAACGTTTTTCCTGTTCCTGTTGCACCAAGTAATGTTTGATGACGTTTACCTGCATGTACACCCTCCACTAATTCCGCGATTGCCTGTGGTTGATCTCCATTAGGTTGATATGGCGCTTGTAAATCAAATGCTTGCACTCACACCCCCGTCCTTTCCTACCAATTTGTACATTTATTTTAGCATAGCAGCACTGAAATTTCGAACATTTAACGAACGAATGTTTGTAAATTGTTTTCTAATTCGCTAAAATGACGGTATATTTACTAATCATTCAAGTAAATTACTGAATATCTTCCTACCCTTATAATAGCCGCTTCATCCAGTTTTCAAGCTCCTTAGCTGAATATATTCCTTTTAATCCCTACTTTACCTTTAATACGGCTATTCACCATAACTTGTGGTTGACTTCCGCTCCGCCAGTGTGCTTTCCAGGGGGCGTCCGATGAGCCGCTTCACTCGCGCTGCTCGCTCCAGGGTCTCATCCAGGACGCTTAATCCCCTAGGAGTCACACTGGCTCCGCTCCAGTCAATTACTATTACAATTAAAAATGTCAACCACATCTTTTGGTGATGAACCTTTAATACCTAGCATGTACTCACGTTTTTTGAGCAAGCAACTACCCTCACCAATTGAGCAAATTCTTCCACTTTACAAGCGATTTCTCTACTAATTGACTGTATTTCTCTTCAACTCTTCTCTTTCTGAGCCACTCTCTCTATTTATTGAGCAAGTACCTATACTTTTAGATTAACAAATGACCAGTTAACTCTTTTACTAATTTGTACACAAAAAATCCCGCCCTCTAATCTTTGGAGAGCGGGTTAGTCATATTATTCACTTGCTGCTTGGCGTAATGCTGTTAGTTCATGTGCGTATAGATGAAATGCCTTTTCATCTTTTTCATCGAGTGCTCTATCTATCAGAACCATGAGCTGCTCTTCACGATGCATACGCTGGATATGATTTAAAAATAAATCCAAATAAATCTCGTTCAATAATTTCTCTGCCTCATCAACTTGCTTTGACTGACCAACGGCTTTTAGAAAATCTGTATACGAATAATATTTATCCAACGATCTCACCTCGATCCTTTTCTAAATTATATGAAAATTGAAATTAAAATGCAATGCTTAAGAACTGAAAATAACTTGGATTAGCCACTAAACTCTGTTCATTTAAAGCAAATTCTCTACACTTTTTCTTCATTTATCAATAGGTTTCACGTTTTATCTATATTATCAAAAATTTATTTTATCCTCTACACTACAGCTATCAATAGAAAAAGGAGGAACTTCATTTATGCAAACAAACTATGTCAATGGATATTTAATGTCTTTCAACACCTATTTACTTGAACCTATCGAGCATGGATCAAAAATCTTCACACGGGTTATCGACAAACATAATGAGCTAATTGTTACTCGTAAACCGATGCACGTACTACGCAAATCTTGTATCTCACTTGGAACAACCTATGAAGCTGCGAAATATTCCGCTAAACGCTTTTTTGGCAATCAGCATAAACTACCAATCGTAGTGGCTTTTGATTATGGTTTCCCATGTATCTTTTTACCAACTTACTCACCGAACTCCATCCATAATATTTGGATTGGTCTTCACGCCATTTCGAATATTATACCGAGTAAATTAGGCTGTATTATCACGCTAAAAAACGATAAACAAATAGAATTACCTATTCAATATGCATCTATCAGTAAACAATTTGTCAATGCATCAATGCTCTATAAGCATTACATGAATGAGCGAAAGAGTATTAGTCATGATGCCCCCTATCATCCACCTTTCTAAAAAAGGTGAATAAAAAAATTCCCTTCAGGTGCACAAAGTTTCTGTGCCCTTGAAGGGAATTGATTAGCCAATTTTTGAACGTAAGTATGCATTAATGAATAGATCTAAATCGCCATCCATCACTGCACCTACATTACCAGTTTCTTCATTTGTACGATGATCCTTTACCATTGAGTATGGATGGAATACATATGAGCGAATTTGTGAGCCCCAGCCGATTTCTTTTTGCTCACCGCGAATTTCATTTAACTGAGCCTGTTGTTTATCAAGCTCTAATTGATATAATTTACCTTTTAACATTGTCATCGCTTTTTCACGGTTCTTAATTTGTGAACGCTCAGCCTGACATTGTACAATTGTACCAGTTGGGATGTGCGTAATACGGACAGCTGAGTCTGTTGTATTAATATGCTGACCACCAGCACCTGTTGCACGATACGTATCAATCTTTAAATCCTCTGTACGAATATCAATTTCGATATTGTCATCGAATTCAGGCATGACATCGCAAGACACAAAAGATGTATGACGACGACCTGAAGAATCAAATGGAGAAATACGCACGAGACGATGAACTCCTTTTTCAGCCTGTAAATATCCGTAAGCATTATGCCCTTTAATGGACAATGTTACTGATTTAATACCTGCCTCATCACCTGGTAAATAATCCACTGTTTCAACTTTAAAGCCTCGTTTTTCAGCCCAACGTGTATACATACGAAGTAGCATGGATCCCCAGTCTTGAGACTCTGTACCACCTGCCCCTGGATGAAGCTCCAAAATCGCATTATTTTGGTCATATGGGCCACTCAACAACAGCTGTAGCTCAAAATCACCTGTTTTTTGCTGAAATTCTACTAGTTCTTTCCCTAGTTCCTCTTGCAATTCTTCGTCTGGCTCTTCACGTAAAAGCTCTAGCGTCATATCTAAATTCTCATGTGTTTCTACTAAATCTTTATATTCATTGACAATTGCTTTTAAGCCATTTCCTTCATTAATGACAACTTGCGCAGCTTGTTGGTCATCCCAGAAGCCTGGCTCCAGCATCATTTCATCTAATTCCTGAATACGTGCCTCTTTGTTTTCTAAGTCAAAGAGACCCCCTGAAATCCGCCAGTTTTTTGGCTGAAATGTCTAATGCATTACGTACATCTGCTAATTCAATCATTGTTAAATCCTCCGAACATAATTAATGAGGCTATCCTTGAAAAATGTATTTAGAAATACCAATAGCTTTAGCCCCGTATTTTATTATTATAACGTTTTTACGTCAGAAAACATACTTTTTTAGAATATCAGCATGATGTATAACAGTTTATTCAAATTGAACTTCATTCTCATACAAGGTATTGAATGTTGGCATACGTTGAAAGACTTTTACTCGATCATATTGAACATGTAGGTGCTTAGTACGATTCTCCAGTTTATATTTTAATAAAAAGGCTCTTTGAATTCGATATTCAAATACATTCACACTAATGTCTACATCAAAAACATTACCATCCATAAAAAATACTTTTGTGTTATTTTTATCTATAGCTTGATAATCCTCTATATGATGCACAGCAAACCACATACATTCTGGTCGTCGATATGATCTACTTGGAAACCAAACATTATTACTTTGCTCATGAACAATTATAGGATTCTTATTGAGCTTGCCAAGAATCATTTTGGAGCCATCAAAAGCTCCCCTTAAACTAGAGCCAAAATAACGTAAATTAAAGTCCATCAATTTTGTTGGCGGTAATTTCGATATAAATTGATTATCCCTTTCTATTACACGTGTACACAAGTTTCCAAAGGCATCATACACAGGCATATACAGCATCGTTTCACTTCTCATAATGTTCTCTTTATGCATCGATATTCCCCCTTATGAAATTTATGTTTATATTCAGCAGTAAAAGGGAATATACTAAATATATATTGGTATACCCCAATGTATATCCTCGAGACGGTCCCCCAGACTGTTTACTCGAGGATTTTTTTATCCACACATACACCACCCCCTTTTCTTCAAAGAAAGCTTGTTCAAACTAATCAATGACGAGGGAATAAGTTTCCTCTGTTAATATTCCTGCTAGCACTTAATACATCTATTTTATTATCCAAACAGTTACTTTTACTTATAAATTATAGAATTAGAAGATAAAATGTATTTTTTTGTTGAACTAAATCCCTATTGATTTACAGCTATTGTATACCCATATATTTCAATTGTCTATAAATTCTGACTTTTTTCTACTTATTTTCCTTCATTAGCTATTTTTAAATATAGAAAAAGATCATTTTAACCGTGGCTAAAATGATCTTTTTTAAGTAATTATTGACCTGCACCGTGGCAGTTTTTAAATTTCTTACCGCTTCCGCATGGACATAAATCATTACGTCCAATATTTTCAGCTTTACGAACTGGTTGCTTTTTAGGAGCTGAACCGCCATCCTCTTTCGGATTAACAGCTTGACCTTTGGCAACTTCTTCACGCTCTAAATTATTGTGGATTTCTGCCTTCATCGCATATTTTGCTACATCTTCACGAATAGAAGCGACCATATCCTCAAACATAGCAAAGCCCTCTTGTTGATACTCACGAAGCGGGTCGTTTTGACCATATGCGCGAAGATGAATACCTTGGCGCAACTGATCCATTGCATCAATATGATCAATCCACTTTGTATCAATTGAACGTAGTAAGATAACCTTTTCAAATTCACGCATACGCTCTGGTGTAAGATTTGTCTCTTTTTCATCATAACGCACATGTACTGCATCTGAAATCATCTTATTAATATCCTCTGCAGCTTTACCTTGGAAATCATCCGCCTTTAGTCCACCTTCATCAAGCAGATTCGCAGCAACAAAATCTTCAATAGCTTTTAAATTCCAATCCTTTTGCTCGCCTTGCGTAAACATGCCAACCACATTGTCAATTGTCTCTTGAATCATAGACTCAACAAGCACACGCATATTTTCTGTTTCGAGTACATCATAACGCTCTTTATAAATAATCTCACGCTGTTGGCGTAATACATCATCATATTGTAATAAACGTTTACGAGCATCAAAGTTATTGCCTTCTACACGTTTTTGAGCTGATTCGACTGCCTTCGACACAACCTTGGATTGCAACGGCTGTGAATCATCCATCCCAAGTCGCATCATCATGGATTTCATATTATCAGAACCGAAACGTCGCATCAGTTCATCTTCTAGCGACAGATAAAATTGTGTAACCCCTGGGTTCCCCTGACGCCCAGAACGACCACGTAGCTGATTATCGATACGACGAGATTCATGACGCTCTGTACCTATAACGGCTAAACCGCCAAGCTCCATTACGCCTTCGCCTGGTTTAATATCAGTACCACGACCAGCCATGTTCGTTGCGATTGTCACTGCACCCTTTGTACCAGCATTCGCAATAATTTCTGCTTCACGTTCATGGTTTTTTGCATTCAAGACATTATGAGGAATTTTATGTTTATCTAATAAATTTGAAATAATTTCAGATGTTTCAATCGCAACTGTACCAACTAGAACAGGTTGTCCAGCTCTATGACGCTCTGCAATATCTGCTGCTACCGCTTTATATTTCCCTTCCATTGAAGCAAAAATTAAGTCTGGACGGTCATCACGAGCAATCGGCTTATTCGTAGGAATAGCTATAACACTCATATTGTAAATATTACGGAATTCCTCTTCCTCTGTTTTCGCCGTACCTGTCATCCCTGCAAGCTTTTGGTACATACGGAAGTAGTTTTGGAAGGTGATTGTCGCCATTGTCATTGATTCATTTTGAATCTCTACGCCTTCTTTAGCCTCAATGGCTTGGTGTAGTCCATCTGAATAGCGACGACCTTTCATTAAACGACCTGTAAAGCCATCAACAATGACAATTTCGCCTTCCTGTACAACATAGTCCACATCATTATGCATACTTACATGTGCCTTTAACGATTGATTAATAGCATGGTTTAAACGAACATGCGTTAAATCAAATAAATTGTCAATACCAAATGCTTTCTCTGCTTTTTCTACACCAGCATCCGTTAACGTAACGCCTTTTGTCGATTCCTCATATGTGTAATCCGTTTCCGCATTTAACATGCGAACAAACGCATTGGACTGTTTATAAAGCTGGGCTGATTTCCCAGCCTGCCCCGAAATAATCAATGGTGTACGCGCTTCGTCGATTAAAATCGAGTCTACCTCATCGATAACCGCATAATGAAGTGGACGCTGTACACGTTCCTCTTTATAAAGCACCATATTATCACGTAAATAGTCAAAACCCAGCTCATTGTTAGTACTATACGTAATGTCCGCTTCATAGGCCGCACGTTTCTCTTCTTTTGATAGGCTGTTCAAGTTTAAACCAACCGTTAAGCCTAAGAAGTTATAAAGCTCCCCCATTTCTGCAGCATCACGACTTGCTAAATATTCATTGACTGTGACAACATGTACTCCTTTTCCAGTAAGGGCATTCAAATAAACAGCCATTGTAGCCGTTAATGTTTTCCCCTCACCTGTTTTCATTTCCGCAATATTCCCTTCATCTAGCGCAGAAGCACCCATAATTTGAACGCGGAATGGGTACATCTCTAATACACGCTTCGATGCTTCGCGACAAACGGCAAAAGCTTCCGCTCGAATCGAATCTAAATTCTCTCCGTCGGCAAAGCGTTTTTTAAATTCTTCTGTTTTTGCTTGTAATTGATCATCTGAAAGCTGCTCCATTTGAGAAGCAAAGCTCTCTACTTGGTCAGCGATTTTTTCTAATTTTTTTAACTCACGTTTATTGAAATCAAATAATTTATTTAATAGGTTTGCCATGAATTTTTTCACTTCCTATATAGTCTCAAATTTCATTTTACCATTGTGTATAGACATGGTGCAAATTGTCATGCTAAAAAAAGACCTTCTCAAAATTGAGAAGATCATTTTGACATTTATTAATTTTTTAATAATACTATCATATGAGCCATTGTTGAGTATCCGCTCTCTTGAAGCATCTCACGAACATTTTGAAGATAACCGGAATTGTGCTCAATCATTTTGGCAAAAGATTGTATTAATTTTATTACCAATTCAAATGTTAGCCCTTTATGTTGTCCTGCCATCCCTATTAAATGTAACTTAATCATTGAAATATTTAATATTAGCATTACATAACTTTCAAATAAATTAGACTGGTCAAAAGGAAATAGGTTTTTAAAAACATGATTTACGGCATAATTCTCAAGTATGTATTCATGATTTTTCATAAACGGTGAATAGTAATTATCGTAATGTTGTTTATACAATTCTTTTGATTCCTCAATACTCGTTTCATCGTTCAATTTTAAGGCTTCTAACATATCCGTTAAACATTCTAAATATCGTTGGCTTGAAATTCCACCTGTTAATCTATATTTTATAAGTTCTTTTGCCATATTCATTTGAAATGCAAGATTGTGTGGTAAATTCTTCACTAATTCTATTTGGTTATTATCATTTAAAATATTCTTATAACGAAGCATCATTGGCCGTAATTGAGTTGACCATTCTTTCCTTGGTATTTCACATAACTTATGAATAAACATCCCCAAAATAATTAACCGATCTTCGAAAATTTGCATTCGATTTTGCAAAATGTCGATTACAAACAGTCGTATATCCCAAAAATATTGACGCTCATTGGATTGTACATTTTTTACATTAAATTTATTTGTATTCAGCTCCTCTTCATCGATTAAAAAGCCAATACCTTTTTCATTGAGTAAAGTTAAACGTGCAGCCTCTGGACAAGAAAGATTCAAACTTTTCTCTATCCGGGATTCAACATCACTATAGGATCTGGGATATACTGAGCATGTGTTACATAAATACTCTTCACCTAGTTCTATGTGTATTTTGCACCATCCATCCTCTGTCTGCATTGTACATACATTTTTTTCATTCATTTTAATTTTTCCATAATTGAAATCTGATGGCTTTGAGCGCTCGCGAGTTACATTTCTTTTCAATTCTTCCTTTAGTTCAGACTTACTAATATTACGGTATTTTTGAAACGTTTCTTTATCTACAGACACTTTCCAACCTGCACAACAAGTATCTTCACAAGATGCACCTATACACGAAAATATTTTATAATATTCCGGGAATAAGACTTCTCGTTTCATTTAAATCACATCCCATATTAATGTATAGTCTCATCATAAAAGAACCCTCGAAAAAACGAGAGTTCTTCAATATTTCAAGTTGTTTCAATCAAGCCATATTTACCGTCTTTGCGTTTATAGACAATATTCGTGCCATTGGATTCTGCATCTGTAAAGACGTAGAAATCATGACCTAGCATATTCATTTGTAGTACAGCTTCTTCTTGATCCATTGGTTTTAAATCAAATTGCTTTGTACGAACAATTGAGTATTCTTCTTCCTCTGGTACTGCATCTACAGCTGCTTGTGAAGTAGCAAAATAAAGGCCTGCACCCTCGCGCTCACGGAATTTACGGTTTACCTTTGTTTTATGCTTACGAATCTGACGCTCTAATTTATCAACGATTAAATCAACCGCAGCATACATATCATTATGACGCTCTTCTGCACGAAGAGTTAAATTTTTCATTGGAATAGTAACTTCCACTTTAGTCTGTTTGTCATTATAAACCTTTAAATTTACGTTAGCGTTGGCGTTAACATCTTCGTTAAAATAACGTTCAACTTTGTCGATTTTATTCTCTACATACTCTCGAATAGCTGGAGTTACCTCAATATTTTCACCACGAATGTTAAAGTTTAACATGTAAACTCCTCCTTTATAACTGCTATACTATCTAATTCTACACAAGTGTGTGGAATTCCTCTAAATTAATTCTTTTTTTCACAAAAAATTTACGAATTATTTTTAATTTTTGCCTCAGCCGCTTCTTTTTTTCGACGCAATTTTAATTCTTCGACAATCAAATCCTCAACAGCCCCTTGATTATTGAAAAACACACCATATTGCTTGCCGTTTCCAAAAGGGCGACTCCAAATGATTTCTCCATAAGCACGTACTTCTCTAGTATCAAGCACAAAACGGAGATCCAAAGGAGGAGGATTAACACCCAAATCCACCTCAGTAAACATCTTTAAACCACGTGGACTAATATCAAGCAACTCAGCCATGGCTGTTTGCTCTTGATTGATCCTGCCATCCTCATATATAGCAAAAGTCATTGTAATCGGTTCTTCGAATTTAAAGCGAAAACCTTCTTGACGCTTAAATATCATATTCCCACCCCAATATTATTCAAAACATATAGTTAGCTTGATTATGACACGATGCATGTTTTACATCTAGAGGGAATAAGTAACATATTTTACCGCTTTAAGCCCTAATTTATGACTAATCAATCAGTATTCCCAAGTAAAATATGAAACCCTCGTGTGCCGTCTTCTCACAAAGAAAAGAGACCATCATCATACGATGGCCTCTAAGTTTGTCTAAATTTGTCCGTTGTTTCCCTGACCAAATTGCTGCTGTCGATTAATGCGGATAACTTCCTTCCAAGTATCACGGAATTCCGTCATTAAACCTTCAACCTCTTCAATAATCGTCACATCATTTTGAATATTTGCTTCGACTAAACGATGATTCATATACTCGTAAAGAGGGAGCATTTGCTTTGAAATGTCAATGTCCATATTTAATGTAGACATCAGCTCTGCAATAATTGCCTGCGTCTTTTGAAGATTTGTGTTTTTGTCTTCAATATTCTTTTCTTCAATCGCAAGTTTTGCCTTACCTAGAAACTTCAGACATCCATTATAAAGCATTAACGTTAGCTCACCAGGGGAAGCAGTGGTTACACTATTTTGTTTGTATGCATTTTGCGCTGTTAAATTTGCTGCCAATAAAGGACAACTCCTTTTAAAGGTTACTTAATTACTAGTTTAAACCATTTTACGAAGAAAAGCTAATGGATAAATGTTAATTCTTTTTGTCATAATACATCCCATCCATCACACGAACATTCGAATATGGATTGAAGTATTGCTGTTCACTTTTTTTCGTTTTTTGTAGGTTTGCCATATCTTGTTTTACAGCGTTCATCACAGCAACCAAACGCTCTTTAATCCCATTATCTAATTCAAGCAATGTCCGATGAACACGATTTTGTTCATCAAAACGAAAACATTCATGAATTAAATCTTGAATAATATTACCACGTTTTTCCAAAAGGCTGTTAATTGTATCAATGTACTCGTCCCGCTCTTCACCTTTAGGAATGTCACCTAGATGCTTAAATAAATTAGCTGATACTTGTAAAAGTTGATCTGTCAGTAGCATATAATTCTCCTACTCTAGTCTATTGTTGTTGCATAAACATACTAGATTGCTGATTTGCTCTATTAATGGCTTGCTCCATGGCTGTGAATTGTTTCCAGTAACGAGCCTCTACATTTTCTAGTTTTCTTTTCCAAGTATCAATTCGACTTTCAGTATCAATTAAATTCTTACCGATTGTATATTGATTGTCAGTCATAGTAGAACGACCAGCTTTTTTCTCTACATTAATCTCTAATGATTTCATAGCACCAAATCTTAATTTATCAAAATAGCCACGTGTATCCACAGTCTTACCATTTACTATATCTTTCTCTTTGCCTTCGCTATTTTTAAAGAGTTTCTCTACTGCTTCAGGATTTTCTTCTAATGCTTTTTTTAATTTTTTTTCATCAATTTCTAATGTTCCACCATCGTTATAATTTTTTGTTGTAGTAATACCGATACTAAAAAGCGTATTGTATTTAGAATCATCAATAGCTGGATTAGCTTGATAGATTAAAGATCTCATGTCTGATAAGCCATTTCGAATAATAGTATCATTTCGAAGTAAACCACTCTTTGCTTTTTCTTCCCAAAGCTTAATTTCGTTCTCAGACATATTTTCTTTCTGTTCACTAGTTAATGGTGAAAAACCTTTATATTTTGTTTGTTTTAATTGATCATTTAAATCTTTAATTAAACCATTATATGTTGTAACAAATTCTTTTATTTTATTCATTATGTCATCAACATTTGTTGTTGATGACATAGTAACAGGTTGTTCTTTAGGAGCGGAGGTTATAACATCGTCTTTTAAAGTTCCGTCTGTATTTAAAATACCTGCAGAGTTTGCATCTTTTTCAGCTGTATTTTTAGTAGTTTCAGCTTCTATAAGCCTATTTTGAGCAGATTTTAACTCAGTATCAGCATTCAAATATTCTGAACGAAGTATATTTTGCTCTGCTAGTGCGAAAAAATTATCTTTTTGTTCTGGTGTTAGTTCATTCCAAATTTCTGTTTGTTTTTCAGTTAAATCACTAACATTTTTCTCTCCACTATTTAATTCATTTAATAATTTATCACCAAATTGATAGTATTTTTGCTTCAAGTCATCGGCTTGTGCCTTTTGTTGGTAAATTGCTATAGTTGCTGAATCAGTAGCTAATAAGTTTGTTAAATCATCTTTACTTAGAGATTTTAATGCTTCCTTTACCTCATTTGAAAAATCAGCATTATTGTCAATATCTTGATGAATTTTTTGTATTGAATCATCACTATTATATGAAAAATTCTTCAATGCATTAATTGCAGTTGCATCAAAATCTTTTAATTTTGTACCATACTTTTCGTAGTTTGCTTGAACTTTAAAATCGGTCAATTGCTGTGTATTTAACGAAGATAAACTTTGTAAATTTTCATCTGATAGAGTTTTCAATTTAGCTTTACTTTCTTCGCTTAAATTACTTCCATCTATTGCTGACTTAATATCTGATGCTGATTGACTAGGAGTTATATTATTTATAAAAGTAATCTCTTCATCAGATAATTCTCTCCAAAAATCACTATCCAATTTACGGTAATCCTCTTGCTGTGACAAAGTTAATGTATTACCAAATGCTGATACATAGGCATTATTATGATTATCTGTATAATTTGTGATATTATTAGAGCCAAAATAATTTATTTTCTTTGTATTATAGTTAGATTGTTTATTTGTTAAATATATTTTTGCGTTTTCTAACTCTATAACAGCCGATTTATATTTATCCGCAGTTGTTTGGACGCTATTAAACGCCTGCTTCAAAGTAACATTGTAACCTGAAATCGTAAATGTATTTGTTGAACGCTCTGTAGTTATACCATTCACAGTAAAAATAGCATTTTTACCATCTGTTGTTTGAAATTTACTAGTTTCATTACCATTTGCATCCTTAAAGAAACCCAAATTTTTGAAGATATCCTGACCGCTAACAATTTGAATTTCTTCTCCGTCTTTAATATCTCCAGTGTTTTTAGCTGTAAAGGAAAAACGTCCATTTTCAAAGACAGCACTAATTCCTGCACTACTAGTATTTACTTTATTAATGAACTGATCCACTGTCATATCAGAAGTAACTTCAATTTTTGTTGCTTTCTCAGCTAATTTGCCATTGCTTTGAATCGCCTTAACCTCAATAACTCCAGTTGCCCCTAAATCAGCCATCTTTGTAGAACCAATAGCATTTACTTGATTTCCAAGGGAACGTGCAGCTGTTGCAAGTTGTGAAACTCCTTCTATTGATAGAGCCCCAGCCGCTTGACCTGTTGCTATAGCTGATACTAAGTTGGAATTTGAACTAGTAGCAGTTTTTGTAATAAAGCTTTTAAGAGCAAAATTATCTGAAATATAAGTATCAAATGTTTTAAGTTTTGTGTTTACACCACGATATGCATCACGTTGCCATTCATACTTTTGCTTTTGTTGAAACAATTTATTTAATGGTGCTCTTTCTGCAGTCATTATTTTTTTTACTAACTCGTCGATATCCATCCCTGAAGCTAATCCACCGATTCTATTAACCATTTTATATTCCTCCTATATTTTCTTATATCTTTTCGTCTACTATCATACCCAGTAACTTTTGCATCTCATAAAATGCATCTAAAAGTTTTTTTGGGGGTATCTCTTTTACAACCTCTTCTGTTTGCGTATCTACAACTTGCACAAAATAACGGTCTAAACCGTCATGTAAAACAAATTTAGACGTATTATGATTTATGTGTAAAAACTCATTTATTGCATCTATTGCTTGTTGCATTTTTTCTTTTGGAATTTCTTTTTCCTCGCTTGTATTTACGCTCTCACTAATTGGTTGTGTCATCGATAATTTGGAATTTTCTTTTACATTCCCTAAATTAGACGTATTGGATGACGTATTGACAATATCAGTTGATTGTCCCTGAGCTGTAATACGCATGAACTCAACCTCCTAAACTTTTCATATTCTTATAGATATTATCGGTAGCTTTTTGGAATGTTTCACTTTTTTAGATTGAAGTATTTTCAAGAATATAAATAAGCTCACTAATTTAAGAATAATAATTCCTTAATTTACTGACCTACTCTAATTATTAGCTTTTATAATTACCCGTTAAAACAGATATCTATACATGGATCTAAGTCAAGATTCTGGACACACAAAAGTTAAGTTTTTGGTTTATGGCAACCACTATTTATGGAGTGTTCCCTCTCTCGTGTAGCCAGACAAAGCAAAAAGAGCCTTTGACAGACTACATGGAATGAAGAGCGAAAAATTCATGGTGGTTGCTCTAAAAATATGAAGGAGGAAGATTCCTTAAAACACTAAGTTTTAAGCATCAACTCATACTTTCGCATTCATCAGGCGTTACAAAGACTATGGCACAAAGAATTAGTTTGTGATTGTACCAAACCTACAATGTATTTAAATAGTGCAACTCTAGCTGTTTCATAATTTTAGAATATTCGATATATGTCGCATATTCATACCTAAATCTGTATGAGTGAATAATCCTGGGGTTGGAATTTGTGCTTGTACAGTGTATCCAATGCTTTAACGACAGAAATATGACCATTTCCCCACCAAATTTATACCCTACTATTTTTTGAATGTAAACCAAGAACTGTCACCAAGTCCTTGAGTAACTGTGCATGGATTTTCAGCGCACATATCATCCATCACTCTCTTTATGAATGGCGTAAATACGCTCAGTAATTTTTTAATTTTCAATTTCATAAACATTAAGTTTCTTATGAGAAGATTGGTAATGCGTACTTTGGGGTTCCTAAATACGCGACATATTAGTTGAATAGCCTAGTATCCCCTTTCATTTTCAATATGGTCAATGAGCTCTTTTTCTGTTACTTTATTCGAGAATATAGTCATAACCTTTTTAAGAATTCAATCTCCTGTTATAGTCGAAGAATTCCTTTTTCGATTATAGAAACTTCGGCAGTAGTTAATCCTTTTGTACCTTCAAATGGAGAGTGTAACTTAATCCTTGTATAATTAGTTACTACAGAAACACCATATTCGCTAGACAGTTGAAAGACCGGTGTACCAGAGCGGTAGAGCACTACATCAGTTTGTATTCTTTATTATATCGTTTTTTAACTCATAAAAAGACACCTTATCACTTGGTTATAATAGTACTTACTTACACAAGGTGTGTCCATTAACTATCCTACATCAATAAATATTAGGAGTTATGAATTAAGTTTAAACATATTTTAAGTTGTTTATGTAATAAAGTTTTTTCTTTAATTATGGCTCTTCACCAAAACATGTGCTTGACTAAGAGCCATACTGAATCCATTCGGCATTGCATTCTAGTAAAATTGTCTCTTTATAGTGCTGCGGATTGCGCGTGAAAAAATGGCGTCTTTGCAGCGCTTTAATGAGATTATTTTTCCCTTCTACTGCCGCATTAGTAAAGCGTAATTGATGATAATTACAGATTTCTTCTTGCCAATTGCGCATCGTTAACAGACAGGATTCCACGGCTGGATGCTTGATTGTCGTACCTTGCGCCAACCAACGTCCGAAGCCTTTTTTCGCCAGTTCATACGTGGAACTACAGTCGTACCATTCAATAAAGGCTTCTTTCCAACTGTAGACTTGATGCAGGATTTTGGCGTATTGAAGCAGTCGGTGTAGGCTATTTTTTTCATCATTCTTCAATTGATCACGTCGTTTACCAAGAATTCGGAAGTGTTGCTTAAGGTCCTTTTTAGCATATGGTGCTAGCTGCTTTTGAACGGATTTTCGTACGGCTTGAAGCGCTTCAGTTACGTAACGATTGACATGATAACGATCGGCAATACGAATCGCTGCAGGATACATCTTTTTCGCAAACGTATGATAGGCCTTTGCCAAATCCATGACAATCGCGACAGGCTTCAGTGCACAAAGAGTAGATTGTGTATTGAAATAGGCGTGTAATTCCTCGATTCTTCGTCCAGGAATAATATCTAAAAATGTGCCACCACGTAAATCATGGAGACCCGTGTTATACGTATGCCCTTTACGAATGGCAAAATCATCAATGCCTAGCACGAGATTGTGACACGCCAATGCTTTTTTCTGACAAGTTTTTTGGACACATGTGGCTTCCTCCATTTTCCATGAACGGACGATACGCGCAACGGTTGTAGCAGGTGTGTTTGCCACACGTGATGTATGCGTGATTGTAGCGCCGATTGCCTGCTTCGGCAGCGTGGCTTCAAATGCCTTTGTGTATCGTTTTTTCGGTGCCACACACTCATATGCCCACACAAAATGTGCAAAACAAGCTGTACATGACATACGAATGGCAGGTAAGTTCAAGTAAACAGGGCAACCAAACGCTTCGAGATGCCGCACTTTTCGAACATAGCCGATTCCGCGACGAGTCGTATTTTCAAATGCACAAATTGGACAAGCCTGTTTAGATTTAATTGGCATGACATCCATGAAAATTTGGTGATTTATTTTAGTGGTTGCGATAATTTTTAGTTCTGGTAAATCCCATAAATCCTTGATAGAATAAGAGTGCATCTGTATACCTCGCTGTGTTGTTTGGTCGTACTCTCAACTCTAGCGGATACAGATGTTTTTTTGTATTCTTTTTTAGCAAGAACAGATTTTGGTGTTGAGCCTTAATTATAGAAGAATTAATTTTTGAAACATTTCCCTTTGTCACAATTAACAATTTACCTAACAAAGGAAAAATGCTAAAAAATATATAAAAGATATTTTCCCAATCATTATTGTTTTATAATAACAGTATATTTGATGTATATCCAAAAAATAAGTTAGTTCTGGACTGTTGAGATTTGCACAAATCCTTTACAAACAGATACGCTTCCTTTAATTAATTTAAATCTGGACAAGGCTTTCTTTTATATCTAATCGTTTTAGTTCACTAAAACGATAGTCATCATGTGAAGAAAGTTTAATAATTAAACGTTTAAATAGTAGTTTACTGTCTTGCGTAAATTTGCATTAAAATTATTTGAAGCCTTCCAATTAAGCTCACATTCGATTTTACTCGCATCAATTGCATATCTAAAATCATGACCAACCCGATCCTCTACAAATTCAATTAAATCTTTGAAAGAAACAAGACCATATTCTGATAATTTATGATTCATTTCTTTATCTAAGATTTCACAAATAGCAAGTACAATTTCAAGATTTGTCTTCTCATTATAACCACCAACTAGGTAGGTTTCACCTGCTTGTCCTTTATGAAAAACCAAGTCAATTGCAGCGCAATGATCTTCTACAAATAACCAATCTCGTATATTTACCCCTGTTCCGTAAATAGGAATATTTTGACCTAATATTGCTTTTCTAATAATAGTAGGAATTAGTTTTTCTTCATGTTGCCTTGGTCCAAAATTATTCGAACAATTAGTAGTAACAACATTCATGCCATATGTATGATAATAACTACGCACTAACATATCAGATGCTGCTTTACTTGCTGAATAGGGGCTATTTGGAGCATAAGGCATATCTTCAGTGAAATAGCCTTCTGCTCCAAGTGTTCCGTAAACCTCATCCGTCGATACATGATGAAAACGTGCATGTTCAAATTGTTTTTTATAGCAATTAGGTGCCTTCATCCACAAATTCCGGGCTACCTCCAGTACTATAAAACTCCCATTCACATTTGTATTTATAAATGTACCGGGATTTTTAATAGAATTATCTACATGTGATTCAGCTGCAAAATGAATAACACTATCAAATTGATATTTGTTAAAAAGCTCTATAATTAGATTTTTGTCACAAATATCCCCATGTTCAAATCGATAATTTGGATGACTTTCTATTTTGGTTAAGTTTTTTAAATTCCCTGCATATGTAAGTAAATCTAAGTTAACAATTTCAATAGATGGATATTTTTCCATCATATAAATAATAAAATTAGAGCCAATAAAACCTGCTCCTCCAGTTACCAACAATTTCACTTACAAAGCCTCCTTTATAATCAAAGCAATTTTTTCAACTTCTTCAATTTCTAAGCCATAATACAAAGGTAAACATAAAATTTTAGAAGAAATATTTTCAGAAATTACACACTTTGATGATTCTGATAAATATGATAAGTTGTTCAAACTTGGATAAAAATAACGTCTAGTTTGAATTTTCTTCTCAATTAATGCGATTTGTACTCTCAATAATTCCTTTTCATCTTTTAATAAAATTGGATAATATGCATAATTGTATTTTGTATATTTTAGTAAAGTCGGTCTTTCAATTAAGCCTAATAAATACTTATCATAGCATTTGGTTATATTTTTTCTGTTTTCAATAATTTTATCAACATAGGGTAAATTACATAACCCCATTGCAGCATGGAACTCTGAATTTTTTGCATTGATACCAGGAATAAAATAATTATCTCCTTCAATACCAAAATTTAGAAGCAATCTAATTTTCTTATCAATTATTGGTCCAACATTATTTATAATTCCTCCACCTTCAACAGAATGGAAGAGTTTAGTTGCATGGAAACTCAGAGTGGAAATATCCCCATACTCTAGGATAGATTTGCCTTTATAATTAACACCAAAAGCATGTGCAGCATCATAAATCACTTTAAGATTGTATTTTTTCGCTATTCGCTCGATTTTTTCTATATCACAAGGAACCCCATAAACATGAGTCGCTAGAATAGCAGATGTTTTATCAGTTATTGCTAACTCTATCTTCTCAGCATCAATACATAGTGTGTCTGGCCGTATATCAACATAAATAGGTGTACAATTTTCCCAAATTATAGAAGTTGTGGTTGCAACAAAGGAAAAAGGGGTAGTAATTACCTCTCCTTTTAAATCAAGGGCTTTAATTGCTAATTGAAGAGCAATTGTACCGTTCGTTACAAAATGTAATGATGAAACACCTAAATATTCTTGAAGTTTATCTTCTAATTCTTTTACTAGAGGACCATTATTAGTTAACCATTTATTCTCCCAAATAGAAGAAATCTTTTTTTGATAATCTTCCTTTTTAGGCATAAATGGTTTATTTACCAAAATCATAACACCCCACTCTTTCTCGTAAAATTCTAATATCTCTAAATTAGTAAACTTTATTATTAAAATCTCTTTTACCTAAACCTGTGAGTCACCTATTTCTTCATCTCCCCTTCTGCTCATTACTGAAGATATACCGTTACGATAAGGGTTATTTTTCCAATAATCCATAAAACCGTCTTTATAAAACAAAGAATATGAATCTAATAAACTCTTTTCAAAAGTTATTTTAGACTTAAAGAAGAACCAAAATTGTGAATTTGGATGGTATAAACTACACTCAAATCCCCATTTTTTAAATAAAATCTCCATGGATTTATTAGTATACAGCGCTACATGTACCGGTTCCAAATAGAACCAACTAGGATCCTTTGGAATTTCTTCAGCAATAAGAGTATGTAAAACCAAAACCCCATCTTCGCTTAAAAGATTTATAACTTCATCTAACTTATCAATCACACAAAAGTGTTCAAAGACTGAAGTTGTAATCACAACATCGAAAAACCCCTTTTTTAATTCTTTATCATCTAAATAAGCACTATCACCCATATATTTATCATATTTTTCTACTTTCATTTCATTTTGTTCATAAATATAGTCACATAATTTTCCATCACCACATCCATAATCAACCCACTTACCTTTCGAATAATTTAGTACACCCTTTTTCTCTAATATACCTAAAATATCACTTTGGTTATTTAAACGTTGAATCCATCTCGGATCCACACTATTAGAATTCGAATGTTGATAGGTATTATGTGCCTCTATATTCAATTCATTCCACAACTCTTCATTCATTTCACAAACAGTTTTAGAACAAACAAATCCACAAGATTTACATTTAATATACTCCACTTCTCCTAAGATTTTCATTTTGAAATCTTTTGTAAAAAAAAACTCTACTTCTTCTCCACAAACTTGACATGTTTCTAACATTTTTATCTCAACTTTCTATACAATTAGATTTTTATAAATACTTCCCTCGTAAATGTATTTAAAAGGCTTTGTCCATCCCATACGTCGTTAAAATCAAGAGCTTGTCCAATTGGCACAATACGGTCAATACCACGAGTTGAAATGTTTTCTACTAATTCAATTAGTTCGTCACGCTCAAAGCCGAAATACGAAATCGTTTGATCTTTATCAATTACTATTGGAGAAAAATCACTTAACTTCACTACATCGTACTCAAAAAACAGACCACCACCACAATGACGCTCCCTAGCCACAGCAGACACATCATGTAGCTGTATGCGAGTGAAATAATTTTGCGTACTTATTTTACATACTTGCGTATCTGCTGCTAGCCATAAACTTGTCGTATATTTGAGCACTTGCGTCGCAGCCATCTGCTTATACTGCTTTTCTTGTATTTTTCTTTCAAATCTTGACCAAAACCTAATTTTTGCCGGCTCTATTTGCTCTCCACTCCATACAACAAGGCGCGGAGAGGAGCAAGCCATTTGATCAAACCAAAATATATCGTTATAAAAACGATCAAGTAATCCGTCTAATTGAGTATCATCTAATAACATGAGAGCCTCACTACATATTGCAGTCAATGAAAAACGATCAGGAAAGGCAATTTCATTTGCCAAGGGCGCTAAAGGAATATGGCGAATAGCTTTTATCGTATCGTCTCCACCCCAAATGATACGTGTATCACAAGCCTGGCTTAGATTTTCTGTTATTTCCTCATCATGACCATATGTACATATTATCGTCCGTTTCGCAATATTTTCAAATGATTCAATTGCCAATGTTTCAACGATGGTCTCTAGCAATATATTCAAACCATTTTGCTCCTTACTAGAAATACGGATAATATTTCGATTCCCTGCTAAAAGTGACAGCAACCATGAATAAACAAAAATTGTATCCACATTTGAAGGAGCGATATGAAATGCAGTACCACGTGCTAAAATAACATTATTTTCATTTCTACGCATCCACTCTTGACGCATTTTTTCTATATTTGCTTTCCGTAACCAGTAACCTAACGCAACAATCTCTGGCATTTCACGCATGTGCACAAAACGTTTTGACAGAACTTTTATAAAATCTAAAAGTTCTTTATCAAAAGGCTTATATGGCGCTAGCTTATTCATTCGTATTAATGCTTCATTAAATTCAACTTCTTGTGGCCAAAATAACCGCATCCTAACGTCCCCCTTGAAATGTATCACTGCATCCACGTAATTCAGCTTTGGGTATTCGCCCCACTACCCTAAAATATTTACCTTTCCAACCACAGGGACAATCATCTTCACCCAAAATTGTCCCTAAATCCTCTGTTAAAAGTGAATGCCCTGGATAGCTTTTAGGAAGTTCACTCAATACTTGAATCAATCCTTGTTCTCCAGTTTTTATAGGTTCAAATGTTATCGGATCACGAATAATAATATCCGCATAACTAGGCGTATGTAAATGTCCTACATTACACTCCACAAATATTGAACCGATTTGCTCTACCATACCGTAATAATTATGCACTTTTTGAATTCCAAGTTGCTTCTTAAGCAAACGATTAAATGTCAATGTATCTACTGCTTCATCATTGAGCTTCTTCCAACCACCACCATGGATTAAAATGCTATCTCCAAAATCAAGATGTATTCTGCGTGACACTACTTCCTTATAAACGTATTGCCAAATCATAAAAGTAAAACCAAACAATAGAATTCGCTGCCCTTTAAATTCCTTCAGATATGCTTGTAATCCCTTAATATCCAAGCTCATATCATCATTTAACGCATAAAAATGCTTACGCCCAAAATTCGCAAATCCCAAAATTCCAGCACCACGTGCACTAAACGATTTGCGATTCTTCAAGACAGACTTTGTATCAAAAATAATCATCGGATGACGGTTTTCCCCAAGCAACGGCTTCATCACTTCTACAAGAGTTTTCGTTTGCGCAATTGATGTTTCCTTATCTAAATAAATTTTTGAAACTTGTTGTCCGGTTGTACCACTTGAAGTCAATACTTTTACAATATCCTCTTTTGAAACTGATACTAAATCCATCAATTTAAATAATTGCACAGGTAAAAATGGCACATTTTCTAAAATTTCTGCCTCCACTTGCATATCATTTTTCATCAAAATTGCGCGATAAGCATCATTTTTTATCATATGCCACTTCGTTAATTCATTCAATTTTGCTAATAATCTTACTCCTTTTTCATCCTTCTTTAAATGATAAGGGATTGTCATAAACAGATCTCCTTCAATTTCACATAATCTATTTTTCCACTTGCTAAACGTGGGAGCTTCTCAAGTACCTCTACTTTGTATAAGGTACGATGCAATTTGTAAAGTTTCTCAACACTCTCTTTTACTTTCAATATATACTCTTCTAATTCTATTGCAATGATTAATATATCGTCATTCCCTGTACAAGCAATTGTTACATTAACTTCCGTTTCAAGCTTCTGCTCTACCTCATCTAAGTTAATACGGAGTCCAAATAATTTGATAAAACGTTTTACTCTACCAATAATCTTGTAATAGCCGTCTTTATCCACCATCGCAATATCACCAGTATGTAAAACACCATTCATTTCATCACCCTTAGCCAGATCCTCAAAACATTTTGCATAACCCATCATAACATTTGGACCCTTGTATATAAGTTCCCCTGTTATTTCGTCCACTAACAACTGACCATCTGGAATCGCAATACCGATGGAATCTGTCTTTTTTAGGATATGCTCATGTGGAATATACGATATACGCGGAGACGCCTCAGTCTGACCATACATAACAAAAAAACGTTTATTGTATTCTTTTGCATACTCTCCAAATGCCTTTACGAGCTTTTTATTTAAACGACCACCTGCTTGCGTTAGTGTTTTTAAATGTGGCAAATTCATTTTCATAAAGCCGATCCGTTGTAACATTTGATATGTAAATGGAACGCCAGCAAGTGAAGTCGCCTTCTCTTTCTGCAAAAAATCCCAAAATGACTTTTCCATTACGCTTTCATCTGTTAGTAACAACGTTGCACCAGCTTGTAGGTGACTGTTTACAATTGATAAACCATAAGAGTATGACATTGGAAGATTCATCACAGCTAACTCATTTTCATCGATTTCTAAATATTTAACTATTGATTCAGCGTTAGACTGAATATTGTCGTATGATAATCGAACAAACTTTTGACTACCTGTTGTTCCAGAAGTACTTAAAAGAACAGCTAGATTCGGATGAATTACCATATTTATTTCTTCTTCTCGAACAAGCACATCTTTTAGATTTAAGTACCCTTTCATTTTCGCAAGGCCGACAATCCATTTAGGTTGATAAATTAAAGTTATATTTTGTAATAACTCTTCATTCGTATTAGCACTTACTAGCATCACAGTATGTCTGTCTTGTAACGCAGCAGTATATGCAGCTAATATTTCAACGGTATTTTGACAAACAATTAAAATAAGTTCCTTTCGCTTACTTTCAAATGAAAATTGCATAGATAATTCCCTTAATTGTTTATATGTTACAGTTTGACACTGTGAAATTATCGCTAATTTTTCCGAGTCAAAAAAGTCGAAAAAATACAAAAAAATCACTCCTAACTACTGAAAAAAGTATGATATATGTACCATACTTTTTCTATTAGAATACCTTAATTATTATAAATTTAATTTTTCTAGCATTTTCTCAATCGAATTCACAATTTCATTCGAAGACAATCCGTAATATTCTAGCATTTCTTCATAAATACCTGCCTTACTATAGTCACTAGGTAACCCCAATATTAAGTGTGGAGGTCTACTTTGCATTTCTACACAAGTTTCTGCTATAGCACTGCCTAATCCTCCTACTTTACAGTGTTCTTCGACAGTAACTATTAGTTTTTTATTCTCACATAATTGTTTAATTTTCATATGGTCTAGAGGTCTAATTGTATGCATATTTATTACTTCAACCGAAATTCCTTTATCTTCAAGAATATTAGCTGCTTTAATGGCTTCCTCTATAATTGTTCCCGTTGCAATAATTGCAATATCATATCCTTGTTTTAAAGTGATTGCTTTTCCAATCTCAAACTTGTAATCTCCATCATATATAATCGGGGAAGGGGCACCACCTGTTAGACGAAGATAAACTGGTTCTGTAAAATTATCTAATGCTTCTAGTACTTTCAATAACTCTAAACTATCTGCTGGAGAAATAATAGCAATATTAGGAATTGAACGTATAACTGCAATATCTTCAAAACTACAGTGCATATTACCTATCATACCTAATACTACTCCGCTAGATAACCCAACCATGCGTACATTCTGTTTCATTTCTCCTATATTCATTCTAATTTGTTCTAAACATCTTAACGTATGAAAGGGAGCATATGTCGTTGTGTACACTTCAAAGCCTTCACTTGAAAGGCCAGCAGCCACACCAATCATGTTTTGTTCAGCAATTCCGATATCAATAAATTGATTCTTATATTGCTTTCTGTAACGATCTAATCCAGCTGGTATGGATACATCTGCTGTTATAACTATTAGATTAGAATTTTTTTGAGCTTTTTCTAACATAGCCATTCCAAACGTACCCCTTTGTCCCATACGAGCTAATCGTTTAACATTCATACTTAAAATATTCATTTTATCTCACCTGCTCTTCCATTGCTTCATTAAATAATTTTTCAGTCAAGACCGCATGATGCCAATCGATACTATTTTCCATAAAAGATACGCCTTTACCTTTAATAGTATTTGCAATAATTGCACGTGGTTTATTATCTATTCGTTTTTTTGTAAACACTTCATATAATCTATCTATTTCATGACCATCTACAACGGAGACATCGAAACCAAAACTCTCAAATCGTTGTTCTAAATTTGACATATCTAGTATATCGTTTGTCTTACCACCGAGTTGAATCCCATTTCTATCAATAATAATTGTTAAATTATCTAATTTAAAATGAGTTGCAGACATTATTGCTTCCCAAACAGAACCTTCATTACATTCTCCATCACCTAGTAAAACATAAACTTGATTTTCAAGTTGTTTTCTTTTTAAACCTAATGCAACCCCTACTCCCAAAGATAATCCCATTCCTAAACTACCACTTGTAAATTCAATGCCTTTATTTCGATTCATAACAGGATGTCCTAAAAACGCACTGCCTGTTTTCATAAAAGAATCTAAGTCTTCATCTGTAAGGATACCACATTCGTACAATGCACTATAATAAGCAAGTACCCCATGTTCCTTACTCAAAATAAAACGATCTCTTTCATCTTTACCTAAATTTTCTAGTGAAATATCCATAATCTCTCCGTATAATACTGCAAGTAATTCTATAATCGAAAGACCTGGACCTAGATGAGCTGCATTTTTCCCTGACTTAAATGCCATTTTTAATGAATTTTTACGCATTCTATCTGATATTGCTTTTAATTCAATAAATTTCAATTGATTATCCATTGTAAATGCCTCCATCTATTCGTATTATTTGTCCAGTAATGTAACTAGATAATTCTGATGCTAAAAATAATACTCCATTGGCTATTTCCTCTGGTTTCCCTAACCGCTGCATACAAGAATTTTTAATGATAGCTCTTAAAAACTCTTCATTTGAAATAGATTTTTTAAGCATATCAGTTTCAGTAAAGCCTGGTGCAATTCCATTGACACGAATATTTAATCTACCTAATTCTTTAGCTATTGTTTTTATCATCGATTCCAGTGCAGCTTTACTCGCTGAATAAGAAAACATTCCTTTATAACTATCTTCAGCAGCAATTGAAGTAATATTAATAATAGATCCTTTACCATTTTTACTCATCAACTTAACTATATACTGAGTAAATTGCATAGTAGCAAAAAAGTTAATATCCATTATTTCTTTTACATGAGTTTGTGATGTCATTTGGAATAGAGTATCACCAGCAACTCCAGCATTATTAACTAAAATATCAATAGGTATATTTGAAGAATGAATTTTTTTCACTGCACTTTTCATAGCATTAGGATCCTTCATATCAAAATAAACAGGCGTTATTATAACACCTGTTTTTTCCTGGATTGAAGTTAGATCATTAATAAAATCAATCGTTTCAATTCGAGCACATGCAAACACATTTGCTCCTTCATTAGCGAATTTTTCTACTATTGCTTTTCCAATTCCTTTATTACTTCCAGTCACAATGGCTGTTTTCCCATGTAGTAGCACCTATTCATCACCCTCAAACATTTTTAAATTTCTATTTCGTATTTACGTAAAATGTCTTTTCCAATCTCATATGAACTGAAATCAATAACATCATCAGTTTCTAACATAATATCAAAAACATCCTCAATTTCAGCAATCATAGCCATATGTCCAACTGAATCCCACATTTCAATAGAGTTATATTTTAATTCACTATTCAATTGCTCATACGTAACTTCAAAATATTCTATGAAAATTAAATTATATTTATTTAATGCATCCACTATTATCACTTATCCTTATTATATTATTTTTTTGGTATTACAACTTTCTTTGCAGGTGTTCCCATAACTGCTGTGTTTGCCATAACTCTTCTTAAAACTAACGACCCAGCTCCAACAACAGCTCTCTCTCCAACCGAAGATGAAGGTAATGTATATGAATGGCTACCAAAAAAAACATATTTATCAACCTTAGAATTACCAGTTATGCTACAAAAAGAATTGATTGTTGTAAAGTCCCCTATTATAGCATCATGTCCCACCGTAGAATTACAGTTAAATGTAACAAAGTCTCCAATCTTGATATCACAAGTTAAAATGACATTTGGACTTATGACTGAGCCCTTTCCTATAATAACGTTCTCTCCAATAAATGCTCTGTCACTCACATAAGTATAAAACTCAGCCTGTTTTTCTTCCATTTTTTTCACAACTTGTTCTTTTCCATCAGGATTTGCTATAGCAATAACAAAAATGTCATTTATTTCGATTTCATAATCAATTATTGTATTTAGTATTCTATAACTAGATTTCTTATCATTATTCTTGCTAAATTTTACATCATCTATAAAACCTTTAATGGACCACTCAATATTATTTTTAGAGTCTTGTTTTAAATAACTATAAACTTCTCTACCAAATCCACCCGCACCAACTATGACTAAATTTTTCACTTTCAATCAATCCCCCTGTATTAGTTGGAAAATAAACAACTCAATAGATCAGTTTACTATTTGATAAGTCTCTCAAGATACTTCCCATAACTATTATTATATTTTGAAGCTAGCTCTATCAATTTACCTGAACTAATCCATTCTTGATTAAAAGCAATTTCCTCAAGGCATGCAATATAGTATCCTTGTCTTTTCTGTATAGTCTCTACAAATTGACCCGCTTCAAGCAAACTTTCAAATGTTCCTGTATCTAACCAAGCAAAGCCTCTACCTAATAATTCTACTTTTAATTGTTTTCTATTTAAATACTCATTATTAATATCAGTAATCTCAATTTCACCTCGTGCAGATGGCCATACATTTTTAGCTATCGATACAACGTCATTATCATAAAAATAAAGTCCTGTGACAGCATAATTCGATTTTGCTTTCTGTGGCTTTTCTTCTATTGAAATTGCATTTAAATGCTCATCAAACTCTACTACGCCAAAGCGTTCTGGATCCTTTACCTGATAGCCAAAAACAACAGCACCTTTTTCTAAAGCAGCCGCACGTTTTAAAACTGGCGTAAACCCTTGTCCATAAAAAATGTTATCACCAAGTATTAGGCATACAGAATCATCCGCTATAAATTCCTCACCTAATATAAAAGCATCAGCAAGCCCCTTAGGTTCCTCTTGTATTTTGTATACTAATTTAATCCCCCATTGAGATCCATCTTCTAAAAAACTTTGATACATTGGTAAATCCCTCGGTGTTGAAATAATCAATATTTCCCTAATACCAGCTAGCATAAGAACAGATAAAGGGTAGTAAATCATCGGTTTATCATAAATGGGCAAAATCTGTTTTGAAATAGATTCTGTTAATGGATAAAGCCTTGTGCCACTCCCACCTGCAAGAATGATTCCTTTCATGATAGCCTCCCAAATTAGCTATAATATCAGGTGTGTTGATTAACCATTTTTATACATCCAAAGAGGCTGATTTCCGCTACGGGCTACTCGCTTTCCTGCGGGCGAGCGTCGAGCCGCTTCCTCCGCTTCGCTCCGTGCAAGGTCTCGTTTGTCTCGCTTTCCCGCGGGAGTCGAGTAGCCCTACGCTACAATTAGTTAAAATGGAAATATATTGGCAAAGTGGTAACGGAAAAATCCTTTTATCGCTCAATAATAAACTTATTTTTTCCTAATCAACACGCCTGCTATAATATTTTACTATTAAATAATTACTGATTTTCAACTTTGGCAAACAAAACAGTTTCTTCACCAAAAATAGTAAAATGATTAATATAGAATTTATAACCTAACTCCAACGAGTCGATAAATGTAAAGATAGTCGCATACTCTTCAATACTGTGATATATAGAAATAGCAAGTTTTGGCTTAAACATTCTAATTGTTTGTTCCGCACCTATAAGTGTATTTAACTCTGCTCCTTCGATATCCATCTTAATAAAATCTATACGTGGAACTTTTTCTATTTTCACAAAATCATCAATAGCTATTGTTTTAATTAGATTATTGCTTATTTTTTCAGGTCTAACAATACTTCCTGGACCATTGTCTATATAATATAAATTTAAATCACTAGTATTCCATAATGGGCGCTCGATTATTTTTACATTATTAATACCCTCACTATTCATATTTAACGCCAGATTTTTTTTTAAAATAGACAAGTTACTTTCTATAAATTCAAATGTATATACTTGACCATTTAGCCCAACCTCATTGCTAAAGTATAAAGCTGTATCACCGTAACATCCACCCGCATCTATTACAAAATCTCCTTTTTCAGCCTTTATATCCTCATACTCATACTGCTTTCTCACAAATGTAGATTGTATGCCAGAAGCAGTATAAAATAATTCAAGTGGTATACCCATTTTGTTAAGGTTAAAATGATTTAAATACCAATCTTTAAAATCGATTGGTATGATTTGATCAGAACAAATATACTCATTTAGTATTTGCCGTTCGTTCCAATAAGACTGTGTGTTTAATGTTAACCAAACTCTTTTTGGACCTAACATTCGATATGCTAAAACTTGAACTAAGCATTGTCTATCTAGAAAATCTAATGCTTGATTCAGTTTCTCTAATTTAGGTAAAATCCCCACAATTTGTTCACCAATTTTTGTATTAGGTGTCATCATTAAATGATGTATTCCTTCTTGACGCGAATATCTATCAAAATCAACATTATCAGTATGATTATTTTTTATACTTTTTAGCAAAAAAATTGTAAACTCACTTAAAAATGTGCCATTGCTCTTGATTTTAGGTAAAGTACCATTTCTTAGTATATTAGATATTTCCAAAATATAATCATATGCTTGAGTTACTAACTCTGGACTGTCAGAATACAACGTAATTGCTTCAAAGCACTCCCTAGCTTCCTCTAAGTATAATTTATTAAAATATACAGTACCAAGGTTGTATATAGCATCAACATTCATCAATTGTAGTATTACAGCCAATTCAAAATATGTCTCTGCTTGTTCTACTTCACCAAGCATATAATATTTCATTCCTAAAAAATTATATGTATTTGAATCACTTACAACTCTAACTTTCCCTACTTTGATATCACTTAGAATATCCGTTTCTTTATCAGTAAATCTTGAATTTAACTCTTCAAATGTTAGTAATTCTTCCATAATAATCTCCTTTAGTAAAACTCATTTTTCACAACATTAATAATATTAAGTATGTCTTTTTCATAACTAAAATTTTTTTCCGCTAGATGCTTCCCTTCTTCAACCATCTGTTGGTATAAGACTTTATTTTGAATTACTTCATTCATTCGCTCTACTGTTTTCATTATTGTATTCAAATCGTAGAATAAAGTTGTATTATTCAATTTTGGATTGAGTCGAGTTAAATCACGCATTTCATTTGTGCATAGGAGAGTGGAATTAAACAAAGTGTTTGAAATACGTTCATGAGACAAATTAAACATAGGCGTAATATTTAACGATACTTTACTTTGAGCAATAATGTTAATACAGTCTATGTAAGAAACAGATGGTTTAATCTTTACATTTGGATACTTACCAAAATACTCATCTACATTACTATTTGTAAATATCCATAGCTCAATACCACTTTCTGCAAATTCCTGTAAAGTAATAATCCTAATGAAATTCCGGTAAAATAAATCAATATATGGAAAGATTGCTTTTGAAATACTTAATATTTGTTCTTCTACTATGTTTTCTTTTTCCCGTAAAAACTTTTCAAAATAGACCTCAATTGAATCACTAAGCATTTTTCCCGAAGTGCTCACTTCATCTGTAATTTCCATAACAAAATCGTTTGTTATTTGAAATAATTCTTGACTATTTTCTTGTAATGCATCAACTAAAGTATATGGATTACTAATTGATCCAAAAAATACAGTTGGAAATACTTTATTTTCAAATGGTGTATAAAATCGTTCTTTACTAGGGGTATGATTATTAATTTGATATCTTGTTACATCTAATTTTTTGAATGCTCTATCATAATAGGTCTGTGGCCCAAGTGTGAATACAGTAGACGCATTTGGACGTAACAAAGCACGATTTCCTATGTGACGATAAGGATGATCTCCTAACAATACAATATGAGGAATTTCAGTATACTCATGATGAGTTTTTTCACCAAAAAAATAACACACTGGATTTGCTCCTAAAGTAAAATCTGGTTTAAAACTTTTAACTAATTCTTGATATTCTAATGAATCCACTATGTTCATATTACAAACAATTGTTTCAATACCAAAATCATTCATCTCTTGCCCTAAAAATTGTGTGCCAGTATTTAATACTTCATACTGACTTTGTCCTTGGAAAACTATTGCTTTCATTAAGTACAACCCCTATCGTATTTCTCGTTCTTTTTATAAAGTGTCCAATTAATCACACTTTATTAATTTATTAATCCAAATACATAATATATTAATTTTTATGATTTCCTCTTTTTTTCTCCATTTTGCCCTCTTGTATAATACTTTCGCAATATATAAAATCCAACTCAGTGTCTATATCAATTGAATTTCTTTGTTTCATAACAAATCCTTTGGTGTCATTTGTGAAAAATGATTTAGTATGGAGAATGGAATTCACTTTTGCAACGTATATTGCACCATTAAGCGAGTACACTTTTGGTAAGTCTTGACGCTTTAATATTAAATTATTTTGCTTTAGTAGAGGCGAGATATTCCCATTTACTAAGGTATACATCCAATAAGGAGATTTCTCTTGTTCTGTCAAACTTACACAAAAGTCTGCATTTTCATTTAATATCTTTTCTATACACCCATCGATATCCTTAACAGTTCGTAATGGAGACGTTGGTTGCAAGAGTACTATATAATCAAACCCTGGGCATTGCTTAATAGCGTGCAGCACTGGCTCAATCCCTGGAGTATCATCTTGTGCTAGCTCTAAAGGACGCTTAAACGGGACATCGCAACCATATTTCTTTGCAACTTCTATAATCTCTTCATCCTCTGATGTTAAAATTATACGATCAAGATATTTAGATTTTTTTGCCTCATCAATCGTCCATGCAATTAATGGTTTTTCTCCTAATTTACGAATATTTTTACGTAGAACCCCTTTTGAGCCTCCACGTGCAGGAATAATTGCTAAAAATTTAGGTTGCATAAATACCGCTCCTCGTATTCTAAATTAGCTTTTTCAAAATCAGCCATTCGACCAATATCTACCCAATATTCACGAATTGGAAAAACAGATGTTTTCATTTTTTTCCCAATTAGTTGTTCAAATAGAGTAGGCATATCATAAAAATTATCTTTTGGGATATGGTCAAATATTTCAGGATTAAGAACATAAATACCAGCATTTACAAAACTACGATGGATAGGTTTTTCTTTAATAGACAATAAATCAGTTCCTGAAGTTTCAATAACACCATATGGAATTTGATATTCATACTCACGTACACACATCGTAGCAATTGATTGATGCTCAAGATGAAATTGCATAAGTTGTTCAAAGTTTATTTGTGTTAATAAGTCTCCGTTCATCACAAAGAAGGGCTGCGTAGGTTTATCTTCTATTATCGAAAGCGCCCCTGCAGTCCCCATCCTCTTACTTTCTTCAACATATTCAATCGTCACATCGAATGCTTCTCCATGTTGAAAATAATCCTGAATAACCTCTTTTTTGTAATTTACAGAAAAGATAAAATGAGAATAACCGTATTGTTTAAATCCCTCTATAATTGATTCTAAAATAGGCTTATTTCCAACTCTTAACATCGGCTTCGGCGTATCATTAGTAAGGGGACGAAGTCTAGTTCCCAATCCTCCAAGCATTAAAACTACAGTATTTTTATTTGTGGTAACATGCAATTTATCCATAAACAAAACATCAACTATTCTATTAGCTTCATCTACTATAGGTAGTTGCTTTAACATTTTTGATTTCATTAACTGCTTATATTTATACGACTTTTGTCCACTTTGTGCACTAATTGGATTATGGTTCATGATAGTAGTAATAGGTACTTCAAGCCCTTCCCCACGTAAAATACCGCGGCGAATATCTCCATCCGTGACTGTCCCTAGTAGTTGGTATCCTTCATCAACCACTACTGCAAATTGCAGAGAAGAAGAATCAATAATTTTCATTGTTTCAAGTAATGTTTGAGTTTTTTTAACTATCGTTTTTTGCCATTGTTTCATAAGTGTTACACTTCCTTTGCAGGTACGCCAACTGCTTTTTTGCCATTTGCTATATTTTTCACTACAACTGCTCCTGCACCAATTAAGCAGTAAGACCCAATATGAATACCTTGAATAATAGTTGCCCCAGTACCAATATGTGTTCCCCTCTGTATATTGACGCCACCTGATATTTTTGTACCAGGTGCAATATGTGTATGGGAACCAATTAAACAATCATGATCAATTAATGCACCTGTATTTATAATACTATTATCGGCAATTGTCGCATTCGTTTGAATAATAGCACCCGCCATTATTTGAACACCCTTCCCTAATTTAACAGATGGTGAAATAATAGCTGAAGGATGTATTACAGATTTAAAATGATAGTTCGCAGAGCGCAAAGTATTAAATATTGTTTCACGTAATGAAGATAGTTTAACTGTTCCTATCCCAAGTACTAGTGAAATGTCACTCTCATCATAACTCGTTATAACTTCATCAGTTCCTAAATAAGGTATATTAAAAGCATTTTTTTCACATGTCGGCGCAGTAAATCCAATAATCGATTCCTTTTGATTACGTAATATTTCCGTTAACACTGAGGCATGACCACCATTACCAATGATAATAATAGACTTACTCATCTATTAAATCATCCTCTACATAAGATTTAGAGGCTGTTTGTCCTATGTAAGACCAATACTTCGAGGGCTCAATACCAAGTCCAGGTCTTTTTACAGCGAGATTTTCTGTAGTAAATATTTCTCCAGCTTTTATCGAAATTTTAGCGACTAAACTTTTACGTGAGGGAATTCGATTTTGCAACTCAATCTCAGTAGGCTTCTTAATACCATTACCTAGTGCTAACTCTACTTCTCTTATTCCTTTAACCATTGCTTTTAACTCTTCGGGATTTAAGGAAGCAGTATGATCTGGCCCCTCCAATGCTTTGTCCAAAGTGAAATGCTTTTCTATAACCCTCGCCCCCATTCCAACTGCAACTATTGGTATGTGAATACCCTCTGAATGGTCAGATAAACCAATAGGTAATTGAAAGTTTTTCTTCATTTCATATATTGCCTTTAAATTAATAGAATCCATTGGGGCTGGATATTGTGTTGTACAATGTAGAAGAGTTACATATTTTTTCAATACATTCTCCGCTTCATCTGTTCTATAAAAAGCATGTACTTGCTCACACACAATCGGCTCTAGTGGTCTTGCTAATCCATAAGAAATAAAAGCCAAAGCCTCATGAATTTCATCAATTGTTGCCATACCTGTCGATAAAATAATCGGCTTTCCTTTCATTGCAATATAATGGAGAAAAGGTGCGTTCGTTAACTCTCCTGATGGAATTTTAGCAGTTGTCATACCTAATTCATCTAGCAAAAAATCGACACTTTCAAAATCAAAAGGTGTCGATATAAATTCAATTTGTTCTGTGTGACAATAAGATTGCAACTCCCTAAACTCCTCGTAAGTTAACTCCAGCTTTTTTAACATAGCCAATTGAGATGTACATTCTCCCAAGTTTTCAACTTGATAATCTGCTTGTTTCGCTTTCTTTGTTACTAAATTTTCAGCTTTAAAGGTTTGAAATTTAACTGCATCTGCCCCAGCTTCTTTTGCAACCTTTACTAGCTTTTTTGCCATATCTAATGAACCATTATGATTGACACCGGCCTCTGCGATGATATATGTCTTATTCATAGGTCATAAAACTCCTTTTGTATAGAAAATGAAGATAAACTATGCAATACGTTCAATATTTTTTCTGATACATTACCTTCGCCAAAAATCTGATCATAAACACCATTAAAATGCCTTGCCCTCTCAATAGTTAAATAGATTTGTTCAGCATCAAGCACTGTATTAAACACTGAATTCGGCTGCTCTCTACCTTCTTGACGGCTCCCACAATTCACAGTAGGCGTCTCTAAATAAGGAACTTCAATTAATCCGCTTGATGAATTTCCAATAACCACTTCAGCATACTTCACTGCACTTAAATACTTTAATTGACCTAAAGAATCATATAATTTAGCATTATTATGTGTGAATACAAATTGTTGAATAGCCTCATTAATCATTCGTCCACCATTATCTGCATTCGATTTAGTAAATAACAAATTAATGTCCTTAAAATTTTCCAATGCTTCCAACAATTTATAAATCCCATCTATCTGACCATTCGTTTCAGGGTGATATGTAATTAAAAACATTGGACGAAGATTATCAAGTTGAAGATTTTGATATAATTCATTTTTCGTTAGTAGATTTAATTCCACAATATTTTCAATTCCTAGTGCACCTACATTAAAAACGCACTTAGGTGACTCTCCTAATTGAATGACTCGTTTACGATGAGACTCTGTACTTGTAAAATGCCATGTAGCCATTTTGGTAATAGAATGACGAATGGCATCATCATACGCACCAAAAGTACATTCACCACCATGTATATGAGCAATAGGAAATTGCATAATAAGTGCTGACTGTGCAACTGCTAACATTTCAAAACGGTCACCTAAAATAATAATTAAATCAGGTTTTAAACGGGCAAGTACATCTGCAAAACTAATAGTAGCAAGCCCAATTGATTTTACAACACCTGTAGCTGTATCTGTAGATAATAGTATTTCTACTTTCTCATCAATAGATAAACCGTCACTTTCAATTTGTCTGTAGGTATTTCCAAACTCTGGAGATAGGTGCATTCCCGTTACAACCATTTGTAATTCAAGTCCATTATCTTGTTGAATTTTTTTTGCAAGGTTTGTCAGTAAACCATATTCTGCTCTAGTCCCAGTCACAACACAAATTTTACGTTTCACTTGTTATCCCTCACTTAATGGCGTACTAGGAATGTTAACAACACTTTCATTTAACTGCTCTGTCACATTCAAATCTGCTTTTGGACAATTTTGATACATTGCAAGTTTGTGCATTGGCGTCCAAATTGGGCGACTCATTACACCTTGTTCATTTAAAAAATCCAATACTTCATCTCGATTATATTGTTTATCAAGTATAAATGCTTGCAGCCAATAATTACTTCTGGTATTTGCAGGCTCTATAAATAAAGATACACCTTCTATATTCACTGACCATTGCTCATACCGCTTTGTTAACTCACGCTTTTGCGGAATAAACATTGGCATTTTTTCTAGTTGTGCACAACCTAAAGCTGCATTCAAGTTTGGCATTCGATAGTTATAACCAATTTCATCATGTTCATATGCCCAACGATGAGGAGCTTTGGCAGTTGTCGTTAAATGCTTAGCATAGTCAGCTAATGCATCATCATCTGTTACAAGTGCACCGCCACCGCCGGTTGTTATAATTTTATTTCCATTGAAACTAATAGCACTTACTTTCCCAAAGCTCCCTGTATGTTTTCCTTTATAATATGTTCCTAAAGATTCTGCAGCATCTTCAATTAGAACAAGATGATACATTTCACATATTTCTAGTAATCCATCTATATCACCAGCATGTCCAAATGTATGCATCGGTATAAGAGCTGAAATCCGTCGGCCCGTTTCTTTATTATAAAGATTACCATTACGTAATTGACCAATAGTCTCAAGATGTATCTTTAATCTTTCCACATCAACACCTAATGTCTGAAAGGAAACATCTACAAAATGAGGTACAGCACCCATATACGATACAGCGTTTGCCGTAGCAATGAAAGTAAGTGAAGGTACTAAAACTTCATCCCCTGCTTCTACACCTACAACCTTTAAAGCAATATGAAGTGCAGCTGTTCCGTTAACAACAGCAACTGCACGCTTTACACCGACAAAGCGAGCTAGATCCTCCTCAAAGCGATTAACATATTCCCCAACAGAAGATACCCAGCCAGACTTAACACAATCCGTTACATATTCTATTTCTTTGTTATTGAACGTTGGTTCATGTAAAGGTACATATTCTTTCCCATAATAGGATTTTACATGCTCTATAAATGCCATCCATTGATTATTCATATGTTATATACATCTGCCTTATATTGAGATAAATTCTTTGGATTTGTAAACCATTCAATCGTTTCTTCAAGACCTCGTCGGAAGCCTTCTTTACCACCATATTTTGGTGACCAATTTAATAATTCTTTCGCTTTTTTATTTTCTGCCCATAGGCGTTCTACTTCACTTTTTTCAGGTCGCAGGCGTTCCTCATCCGTGTCAATTGTTAAATTAACCTCCATTATATCTGCAATCATTTCTGCTGTTTCCCCAATTGAAACTTCATAATTTGATCCAATATTAATAACTTCTCCAATAGAATTAGAAGATTCTAAAACAGATATAAAACCATTTACTGTATCTTTTACATAGTTAAAATCACGTGTAGGACTAATAGAGCCTAACTTAATTGTATTTTTACCATTTGCTAGCTGACTAATAATAGTTGGTATAACCGCACGAGCCGATTGACGTGGTCCATATGTATTAAAAGGACGAATAATTGACACTGGTGTATCAAATGAACGATAAAATGATAAAGCCATTTGATCAGCTCCAATTTTAGAGGCTGAATAAGGGGATTGTCCTTGTAATGGATGTTCCTCATCGATTGGTACATATAAAGCTGTTCCATATACTTCACTTGTTGAGGTATGTACAATCTTTTCTATCCCTAATTCTTTTGCAGCTTGTACTATATTTAATGTTCCTTTCACATTTGTATCGACATACATTGCTGGAGAATGGTAGGAATATGGAATAGCAATAAGAGCCGCTAGATTTAACACATGAGTGCAGCCTTTCATGGCTTCTTTTACACCATATGGATCACGAATATCTCCTGGAAATACATCTAAAGATGCTTTTATTTCTGATGTAGATTGGTCGAGCCATCCCCATGAATTAAATGAATTATAATATACTAATGCACGTACATTATAGCCTTGTCGAACTAAAGCTTCTGTTAAATGAGAGCCGATAAAACCATCAGCTCCAGTTACCAAAATTTTTCTTCCAAACAATTATTTCACCTCATTTATTTTAAATTCAACGTTCGGTAACGAAGTATATATTTTTAGTAATGCAGGTTCACTTATAAACGGGACACCTTCAATTTTAGCTCCATGCCATGCAGTAGTATAAATCTTTACATTGGATTTAGCAGTCATTTGCTCAAACCATTTTCTAAAATAAATCAAATCAGCCTTTGTATTGATTAATTCTCCGCTATTCGCGATTATTTTTCTAGTGCGATCATGGCCATAAAATATAGAATTCGATGTCGAAAATTTAGAATGTGTGTTATCTTCTTTGAAGCCTAAATCCTGACCGAACAACAATATACAATCAAACCCTAGAAATAGTAATAGAGAAAATCCAGCTGTAGCAACAGAGCCACCTGTTTTTAACAAGTCTAATCTATTTTTCTTTGCATACTCTTCTGACAGCGTATAATCCCTCTGAAATAAAATGCTTTTATTTCCTTTATGCTTATCAATTACGCTGGAATTTGCTGTTGAAAGATAAAATAACATTCCTGTATATTCCGTATTTATAAACTGCGCTTCCACAAGGGATGAGGGGTCTGTTATTATAACAGCATCTGGATGAATACCTTTTGATAATAATGTGTTTAATGCAGCTCCAACACAAAGAATAAAAACTTTTCTTTTTATTTTCTCAAGTATTTCTATAGTTAAGTCTAGTGATGGCCCCGCTGCTACTAAACATGCATGTTTTCCCTTAAATTTATTTTTAAACTGCATATAGGGTAAATTTCGTTGCAGAACATTTCTATCGAAATTTCTCTTCATTATACTCTCAAATGTAATTTGACTCATTTGTTGTATTTTAATACTTTCTAAAATATCATGTAATGGATGATCAAAACCAATCGCTTTCATCCAAGAAAGAGGTATAATAATTTGATAGTTTAATAAATCTTTCGAATTAGTTGAATTTAGATTGATTAAATTAACATTCTCCATTTTTAATATTTCTTTATTTTGTGAATACTGCTCAAAATAGAATAATTCTTGCTGGCTTAATAATAAAATATCTATATTTTTGCTTCCAGCCAAATTAAGTAAAGATTCTAAATGATATCCTAAACCTAAACCAACTAATAAGTAACCTCTGACATCTTTATTAAATTCATTATTAATAAAAATCTCAGCATCTTTTTTTGGACTATACTTACTGTAAATATTTATACCATTTACCTGTAAAGTATATTCTCCATTTTTAGCCAATAAAACTTTATATTTCATTGAAATTTACTCAATTCATAGACAGAACACTCTTCAAAAAATGGACTTATTTCATATTCGAACATATCTGCGACTAAAACATAGTCTTGCTTTTCAAGTCCTTGATTAATTTCATTTAGAAATTCATGTATTTTTTGAGGTCTAAGAGTGTTAATATAACCATTTTTATCTAATAGGTTATTTACTTCTATAAGCCACCCCATACCTTCACTAAAATCTAAAACTAACTTTAATGCTTCTTGAATTCTATTTTCTCTCAAGTATTGAGCAATTAACTTACAGCCACTAGGTACTCTATTTAAATATTCATTGTAGGTTTCCATTGTTTCAATTATTAATTTGTCCATTAAATTTACCTCACTCATTTGTATTTTTTTGAATCTTCAATGGTATCTAATGTAAATTTCTTTGTTTTCTCAATAGCTTCTAAAAGCCTTGAATATAATTCTTTGTTTTGATTGTATACTCTTTGATAAGTATCTTTTGAACTCTCATTAAGTGTTGGTTCATAATTTCTTAAAACATCTAAAGTAATAGGATCTGTAATGTAATTCATTGATACTTCTCCGAACTTCTCATTCAAGAATTTATCGATTTTATCTAATTTATTTAAAATATTGCGTTTGAAAGAAACATTTGATTTATTTTGTTCTAGTAGCTTAAGAGCACACTTCAATTCTCTTATCAATTCATTATAGATGTTAATTTGATTACTCATTATTTTTGTAAAAAACTTTATATCGACTTCAAGTTTGTTAGTAATATCATCATTTTTATTCATTAAAATCTGTTTATTTACATATTTATTACAGAATTGAGTAAAGGATAACTGATTCATCCCTTCAATTTTTGCCCCACCTTCAGTACAATTATAAATCATTGAGTCATGATTACTATTTTCATTTAATATCTCAAGGCTTTTTTTCATGGATAAAAATACATAGTCAGTAAGTACTTTGTCTTCAAAATATCCTGAAATTTCAAAGGTTCCTCTTGCTTTAATGAAATCTTCATCAACTTCATTAAAATATTTATTATTTTCAGCATGTGATTTATTGTCAGTGTATGCTAAATCTTGTCCAATTAATGCTATTGGTCCAGTCGTTATAAAGGTAGCAATTGAAAAAGCGAAGTTCGCAACCGATCCTCCTCCTTTTATAAGCGGTAAAGAAATTGATAAAATATGATTGATATGATTTCGATATTCCACACTTTGAAAATCTACAAAAGCATATTGTTCATTTGGAAATTGATTTTGAATTTTATAATGGCTTGTTACTGCATAAATTAATTTTGATTTAATTTTCTTAATATCTTTAAAATGATGATAGTTTTCTATCGCCCCATCTACTGTTACTATATAATCTGGTTCAATGTTTTGTGCTAACAATGAATTAATCGTAGATCCTGATGCAATAATTATAACATGCCTTTGGATTTCCTTGAGCAATGGTAATTGTTTAGTCAAAGATGGGCCACCAGAGGCTATTACTACCGGACAAGAATAATTTTTTTTCAATTTTTCTAAAGAATTACTTCTATATATATTTAATAAATTGTGAATATAATTTTCCTGCCACGCATCCGCAAAGGCACGCACTGTATTTTCATTGACTAAATTTATCATTTGTACATTCTTCACAATTTTCAAAATATTAGCATACTCATTTGGAAGTATTTTATCGTAATTTGGAGAGCAAATCACTTTAATTCTTTTACTTAAATTTTCAAGGGTCATTTCAATTGTTGCTTCTATTTCTGATGCTGTAAACTCAGATATAACTTTAAAATCCTCTTTTTTTTCTTTTAGTAACGGAGAAATAGGATCAATTATAATTAATTTAGATGTCTCATTAATTTTATTTTGTAAAGCCTCTGCTATGTAGCCTAGACCATAGCCAAATAATACATATACAATATTTGGATCAAAATTTTTTTCAACAATTCTTAACGCCTCTTGCATTGGATCATATTTACTATGTATTAGAAAACCATTAATTGTGGCTGTCTCTAAATTATTTTTAGCTAAAAAATATTCAATCTTATAATTAGTCAATTCTTTTCACCTCTTCCTTTTTATCGTCAACAATTTTAAAAAATAAAGGAATCTGTTCAAAAATTGAACAGATTCCTTTTCACTTAAATATTATTTGTTATTGTAATAATTGTAGAACGCCTTGAGGCTGCTGGTTAGCTTGCGCTAACATAGATTGTGCTGCTTGCATTAAGATATTGTTCTTAGTGAAGCCCATCATTTCTTTCGCCATATCTGTATCGCGGATACGTGATTCAGCAGCAGTTAAGTTCTCAGAAGTTGCACCTAAGTTGTTAATTGTATGCTCTAAACGGTTTTGAACAGCACCTAAATCAGAACGAGTAGCAGAAACTTTCTTCAATGCATCATTGATTTTTGTAATTGCATTATCAGCAGCAGATTGCTTTGAAATATCGATATTTTTTACGCCAAGAGCAGATGCGCCCATATTAGCAACAGAAAGTTTAATATTTTGTTTCTCATTCGCTCCAATATGGAATACTTTACCTTTGAATGAACCATTTAGTAATTTCTGCGTGTTGAATTCTGTATCTGTAGAAATACGTGTAATTTCTTCAGATAAAGCATTAATTTCTTTTTGAATATCATTACGATCTGCTGATACGTTTGTATCGTTAGCAGATTGTACTGCTAATTCACGCATACGTTGTAGGATTGCGTGTGTTTCGTTAAGTGCACCTTCAGCAGTTTGGATTAAAGAAATTGAATCTTGCGCGTTTTTAGTTGCCATATCAAGACCACGGATTTGTCCACGCATTTTTTCAGAGATTGCTAAACCAGCAGCGTCATCGCCCGCACGGTTGATTTTGTAACCTGAAGATAACTTTTCAAGATTTTTAGAAGCTGACGTGTTGTTGAAAGTAAGGTTACGGTGTGTGTTTAAAGCTGAAATGTTGTGTTGAATTCTCATTTGGAATTCCTCCTTGAATAATTGTTTTTTGTTATTCCACATCCGTGTGGAATTAGGATTAGGCAGTTATGTACTCCCTGCACCTTACAATCTATATATCGTATTAAATTGGAAATGTTTAATAGTTTTTTAGAAAGATTTTTTATTTTTTTATGTAAAATATTTAAACAACTCAAATTGCATTTATTGTTTTTTCTTTAATTGCTCAAAGAAGTCTGAAGACATGGAAAGTGCTTCCTTGTTCTGGGCTTGGATAGCCTCAAAAACCTCCGAACGGTGTACTTTAACTGTTTTAGGTGCGACAATTCCAATTTTAATTTGTTCACCCTCAATAGCTAATATTTTTATTTCAATTTGGTCGCCAATCATGATGGACTCATCTTTTTTACGGGAAAGGACTAGCATTATTTCGCACTTCCTTCCAATGCTTGCAGTGGATAGCGTAGAGGGTAGGTTTTATTATCTTGCAGGACAATTTGCTTCCCACACTTTGCTCCGATATTGATGATGACAGGAGCTAATAAATTAATGGTAGAATCCTGTAATGTTTCCTTCATTGTAACAATTGCATATGTTAGGACATCCTCTTGTTTTTCAATTTGCAGCTGCTCACGATCCTCTTCGCTAATATCAAAGCTATAATCCTTTTTAAAAGCAAATGGGAAGGCCACTACGAAACCAATATCTGTATTATTAATCGATTGAAGCATCGCTAAAGGAAGATCTGCATCAAGAGGTAACAACACAAATTTTTTTTCATCCTCTAATCCAAGTAAACCATGTTCAAACTTTATGATATCCTTTTCTGAAATTTCAATTTCTCCTAAAAACTTCGTTTCAATTTTCATTATTTATACGCTCCTTTAAATGATAACGTCAATGTCAACATCTGGTCTTTGTACCATTGTACCAGTTACTTTTCCTGGGGTGTATTCGTGTATTGGTTTGTTCACCTTAGCGTCAATTATAGGCTCTCTACGTTGAACATTGACATCAGTTGTACCTGGTGTATAGTTGATTTTAACTGATCCTACCGATGGAACAAATTTAATATTAAATTGTACTCGATGGGGGCCATGATTTTGTTTTGCGATATTCTGTATTATCGAGCGCCCTTGCCCCTTCCCAGATCCCTCCATTATTTGACGTCCCTCTTTTGCCCTTCTTGCTATCCCTTTGAGTGCCTCTTGTTTACCTTTTTCTGCATAGTTTGCACTTGATTCCAATGGTCCAATCATTCCTATATCTCTTCTAGCCTGTGAAGAGTCGATTTTCAAAATACCTCTTGTTGTATTAATATCTAAGATAGCAGCTGGTTGTTCAATATGCTGTGTAGCTTGTGGCTGTTTAATATATTGTTGGGGTTTGGCAATATGAAGATCAATCTTTGCATCTGTAGTACGAATTTGAATTTGAGGGAGTCTCATCTACATCTCTCCTTTCAAGAAAAGCGTCTGAACAAAATTGTCCAAACGCCTTATTGTTCATGATAGAGTTAGCCCTTGACGGTTCGCTTCGGGGCAGAACCTTAGTAGATTTTATCTTATAAAATCTACTAAGGTTTGCTGAATAATTTTCGCACCTACTGATAATGCAGCCTGATGAATAGATTCATTGGTCACCATTTCTGTAATGGCCTTAGAGTAATCTACAGACTCAGTATCTCTAAGTTGCTTTGTCACACTGACCTCACGGATACCTAAGCGATTCTCCATCATCTCAATACGATTTTGACGGGCGCCTACATCAGCCTGCGCTTCCAAAACTTTATTATGCATCGTTGTAATGTCATCATTAGTACTTGATGATGAGACTCCACCAAGCATATCACCAATCTCTTGACCAGTTTTACTTGGGTCCCCTAATAAACCAGATATTTTCCCCATCATATCATCTATACTTTTAAATAAATCTTTACCTGGTGTATTAACTTGAATTTGAATACCATCATAAATTTCTATATTGACAGCTTCATTAGGGGCATTTAGAGCAGGGTTAATTTCCTTACCGCCCCCAGCTGCTGGCGTAAACAATGGCTGATTCGTATTTGTTCCACTAAAAAGGTAGCTACCACCAATATTTGTGTTTCCAACATCCTGAATCTGCTGGCGAATTTGATCAATCTCCATTTTGATTTTTTCGCGATCCTCTGGTGTATTCGAATCTGTAGCTGCTTGAATAACAAGCTCACGAACACGCTTCATTTGCTCGCCAACCTGATTCAAAGATTCGTCAGATGAATCTAACCAATTACTTGCTGTTATCATATTGCGTGTGTATTGCTCAACCTTTGCTAAATCTCGGCGATAGCCCATTCCATTTACTGCTACTACTGGGTCATCTGATGGACGGGTAATTTTAGAGCCTGAGTTAATTTGGTCCTGAAGCTTTGACATTTTGCCATAGCTTTTATTTAAATTTAACAGCATATTACTTGAAAGCATTGATTGTGTTACGCGCATTTTAATAAAACTCCCTTCTTATTAGTCATAGAGTTGTTCTCCATAAATTGATTATTTTTATAGACCTACTCGACCCATACCATTAATAATTTTATCTAATGTTTCATCAACAACAGTAATCATACGGGCATTAGCGTTATACGCTTGCTGGAAGGTAATCATATTTGTCATTTCTTCATCTAATGAAACCGAGCTCACCGAATCACGATTATTTGACACTGTTAAACGTTGAGACTCAAAAGTTGCAGCTAGACGTAGAGCTTCTTCACCATCTACACCAATTTTCCCAACAATCCCTTGATAAAATGATTGCATCGTTGCATTTCCAATAGAGGCATACAATTTATGTTGCATATTAGCAAGTTCATAAGCATGCTTACCATCACCTTCCTGAGTAATCCCAGAGGATGCTGCTAAAAGGTTTGGATTATTTTTAATGGCTTCATTAAATTTAATACCCCCTGCACCTGTACCTGCACCTAAAAAGAAAATTCCCCCATTAGTGGAAGGCGTAGTTACAACCCCATTAGAATCTTTTTGCTCTAATGTATAGCCATTTGCATGCAGTTTATTAAATTCTTCAATAAAGGCATTCGCTAACTGGTCTAATTTTTCTAATGTTTCAGGGTAGTATCCCTTTATTCCACTAGTACTTTGGTAACCATAGGAATTAATAAGGGATAGTAATTTTCCTTTTGAAGCTTCGAAATCCTGTTGTCCAATTGCTGCTTGGGAGCTAGTGACAGTTCCCGCTTCATGATCCTCTAACGATTCAATATCTGTTAATTGTAATTCTGAAAATACATTGGTAATATCATCGCCAGTGACTTTACTCCCTTTAGTTCCCATTGCCGTAAACTGCGCAAAATCTTTTCCATCTACTAAATTTCTGATAACACCATCAGTACCTTTAAACGTTATTTTCAAGCTACCTTCAGCAACCTCAGAAGCAACACCAGCAGAAGGAACACGTTCAATTGAGACAGGTATGTACTCATTTAATTTATCTACTAATACATCACGAACATCGTATAAATCATTTGGTACATGCCCATTTGGCTCCACTTCTTGGATTTGTTTATTAACGGCTGCAATTTGCTTTAGTATAGTATTAATTTGGGTTGTAGAGACACCTAGTTCTTTCCCAAGATTGCCTTGAATCGTTTTTAATTGTGTATCAATGGTGTTGAAAGACTCTGCTAGATGTTCTGCACGACCAATAGCTACTTTACGTGCTGCTGCGTCTGCTGGCTTATTACCAACATCCTCAAGACCTTTCCAAAACTGGGCAAATGCCTTGTCTAAACCAAATTCAGTTGGTTCGTTAATAATATCTTCCATTTGAGAGATGGCCTTTGTTCTTGATTCCCAATAGCCAAATTTATTGGTTTCTTGACGATATTGGCGATCAATAAATTCATCACGAATACGTTGAATTGACCCTGCCTCTACCCCTGTTCCAAGATGACCTGGATAGATTGGCTGATTTAAACCTGCCGTTGGAAAGCCTGGAGTGGCCTGCATATTTACTCGTTGACGAGAGTATCCCAATGTATTGGCGTTGGAAATATTATGTCCAGTTGTATATAAAGCTGTTTGCTGTGTAAATAAACCACGTTTACTTGCCTCTAAGCCCATAAATGTTGAGCGCATTTCTTTTCCTCCCTTTAATAACCTCTATTTTCTAGAAAATTTACGCTTGTGAATCAAAATATGATTTTTTGCCCATGGTATTTGTGCCTCGCACCTCATTACCAGAGTAGTTAAATTGCTCTTGACGAGGGGGACGTACAGCATCTAGTGTAAGATTCACAATTTGTAATGATTGAAATACTAATTTTTGATTGAGATCATTTTGCTTTTTTAAGTCATTGATGATGTGCAATAAGCGATTGCGAACTGCTGTTAGTGTGTCTTTTTCAGTCTGTTGCTCAGCAGCATCGATGACATCTGCGACAGTTGTTTTGTCAGTGGTAGCAAGTCCTTTTGCTCCAAGGTAGTCCGTTACCTGTTTCTGACGCTGTTGCTCGAGCTTATCGATTGCCGCTACATGGGCTTGCTCGTCCTTGAGCATTTGATCCAGTGCTTCGATATCGCCAACTGTAATAATTTCCGTTTTTTTGTTAGCTAGTTCCAGTAAGCTTTTATGCATTCTTTCTAGCTTTGTTAATGTAGAACAAATCGTTTCTATAGACATATTGCTAAACACCCTTTCTATTATTCCTTAGAAACGATAGTATTTCAGCATATCTTCTGCAACCTGACGAGCATTGACCTTATATTCGCCAGAAGCAATATCTTCCTTTAATTGTTGTACGCGTTCAGCACGCTCAGTACTGTATGTTGAAATCCCTTGCATATTCTGTGCAGCCTTTGAAATTTCGATTTTATCCGCAAAAGATGCCTTATTATCGCCTGATTTTACATTGCGAACTTGATTTTTATAAGCGTTTACTGCATTGATGCCATAAGATGTAATTTTCATTTTTTCCCCTCCAATCTAAAAAGCTTATCTTCCTATTATTTCGGTTTGTCTTGAATAATGTTAAGTTTTCAAACATAAAAAAGTGTGCTAATTTTGTTTAAAATTACCACACTTTCTGCCTTTATCGTTTTCGTTCAGAGTGATATGTGACGCGATCACGCTGTTCTACGCTATCACGGAACTCCTTAGCTGCTTCGAATGTTCGAAGCTCTGACTTCAGCTCATCCTGACATTTTGAACAAAGCTTGCCTTTTGTTGTAAGGTGCCCGCAGTTATCACATGGGTAGCCTAGGTTAGGAAACATGGCTGGCTGTAAACGACCTTTGCGCACCCATTTATATAATAACTCTTCCTCAGCTCCTGTCGCCTCTACAATACGTTCCACTGTTGCGGCACGGTTTTCACGTTTACGTAAAAAGCGATAAACGATTTGATAAAGCTCTTCTTCAGATTGAGCACATTTATGACATACTTCTCTGACACCTATATAATTAAAAAATTCATTACACTTTGGACAATTCCGAACCTCTGCCATCTACTCTTCCTCCTCTGTATCAATTTCGCCTTGGCGTAATTGCGTCTGGATTTTGAATTGTGCCTGCACAATTCATTCCTTTGAAAATCCGTGACATCCGCCGGAGGCTTTATCTTCATTCAGTAAGTGTTGGGACACCCACTGAAAAGAAACCAAAATCGCATTCATCTAAACACCTGTAGAGGTGGGAGTCTTCTACTGAATGAAGATAAATAACAGTTATCTGCGATTTCTTCTATACTCGTTATCTATTATACATGATGCATTAGCATTTTCATCCATTAATTAATGTGAAGCATTGAACACTTTTTGCACCCGCATTTACTAAAATCTCAGTAGCATGCCGTAAAGTTGTTCCTGTAGTTTTTATATCGTCAAAAAGAAGATATTCTTTATGCTCTACGTAAGCTCCATCCATTAGACAAAATAACGGAGCCACCTGTATGCGTTCCTCTCTATTTTTGGCACTTTGCGTTTCGGTTGTAGTTTTTTCTAATAGTTGAATATATGGAATATTCGCTGCTTTTAATAGTTCCTCCATATGCGAGAAGGTTCGCTCTTTTTGTTTGAGAGGGTGCATAGGAATCGGGATAATAATGGCTTTTTCATGTTTGAAACGAGCATAAAGCTCCTGTCGAAATACTTTTGCCAGTGCAACATCCTGAAGGAATTTATACTGATGTAAATATTCCTTCATAGCATTATTATATTGATAAAGAGCCGTTGCTGATTGGGAATTTTCAAAGCGTGCCGAGCACTTTTCACATATAGTTGGTTGAAATTGTTTAGTTAATAGAGTTGTCCATGAGATGGTATGCTGCAAAGGCTGTGCACATAATAAACAATGTGTGTCTATTTTATTCATTGAGGAAAGCCTTTCATATTGTAAGTCAGAATTTTCGTTCGTGCATCATCCATTTCAACCGTAATCCCATGATGGAAAAATACAATATCTCCGCTTGCAAATTCAGCGTTTCGTCCAACCCGTCCAGCTATTTGTATAAGTGCACTAGAATTAAAAATGGTGGATTCTGCCCCAACGACCGCCACCTGCACATTCTTAATCGTAATTCCACGTTCTAGAATAGTGGTTGTCAGCAATCCTCTAACTTCTTCATTACGCAGTTTAAGAACCTTCTCTTTATGCTCAGGATCTTCAGCATGTACTGTGGTAATGCTGGCATCTAATGCCTGAAAAAGTGGTACAGCTACTTTCATTAACTCTACCTTTGGAAAGAATATTAGAAATGGCTCTTTTTGTACTAGACGCTCCTCAGTCCATTGTTTTAGTTTTGGTGGGATTTTCCCTCGTTTAAAGCATTTTTCATAGCTCCATAAAGAACGAAATCTTGGGACAGGTAACGGATAATTATGATAACGTTTTGGGATAAAGGAGTAACTGTTATTTTGATACTGATGAAGTAGCTTTTGAGAAGGTGTTGCAGTGACAAATACTACTGGGGTATCTTTCCTTTTAGCTTTTTTCACAGCTCTTTGTAAGGTTTCATCAAATGTATATGGAAAAGCATCTGCCTCATCAACAATCATCACATCAAAGGCTTGCTCAAAGCGATAAAGCTGATGTGTAGTTGCTAATATAAGCTGTGCATAGCCTTCCTGCTTCGGTGCCCCACCATATAAGGCATGGATTATTGTGCCAGGGAAAGCCTTTTGAAAGCGAGGAAATAGTTCTAGTACTACATCTGTACGTGGTGTTGCAATGCATACACGCAAGCCTTGTTCTAAAGCATAATGAATCGAAGGGAAAAGCAGCTCTGTTTTTCCTGCACCACATACAGCATGGATCAGATGAGAGCGCTTTGCTTTTATGCTTTCTAGTATTTCATTTGCTGCTTGCTGTTGAAGCACTGTAAATTGACCAGTCCATTCTAAAGTGTGCTTTCTTATTCTAATTGCACGAGGGCCTATCCAGATAAGCAGCTCTGTACAGCTACTTACTCTCCCCATATGAAGACAATGTCTACAATAAATACACAATTGCTCGCATTTTGAGCAATCAAACGTTGTAAATTGCTGAGGGTTTTGATTATGACAACGATTGCATTTTAAATGTGGCTCTTTTTGAATTCCTTCTATTATATGGAAGTAATTGCATTCGATAATTCTTTTGATATCATCTTTTGTAAACGGTGAATGCTCCTTAAGCCAAATACGCCCTTCATGGAAATCCCTCAATGCAGGTGTTAATAACCAACCTCTATATTTCATTTTTTCTCCTTTCGATACGAAATAAAAACAGTCTCCACAAATATCATGTAGAGACTGTTTTAATCTAAGTTATTTTTTTGTCCAGCCCAGCCCCATAGAGCCCTCACCTAAGTGCGTACCAATAACAGGACCAAAATAGCTTAATGTAAAGTTCACGTTTGGGTAGGTTGATGCTAATTGTGCTAGCCATTCTTCTGCCTCAGATTGGCAATTGCCATGAATCACAACCGCATCCATTGCTTGATATTTCCTCGCATCCTCAGCTAATAGGTCCTCAGCACGTTTTAATGCCTTTTTACGTGTGCGAATTTTTTCAAAAGGGACAATAACCTTGTCAACGAAATGCAGAACTGGCTTAACCTGCAATAAGCCCCCAATTAAAGCAGCTGCAGAAGATAGACGTCCCCCACGCTGTAAGTGCGCTAAGTCATCTACAATGAAGTAAGCACGAGTATATTGCTTCATGTCCGCCAATGTAGCAAGTATTTCTTGTGCTGAAAAACCTTGTGCTGCCATTTCAGCTGCTCGTAATACATAAAAGCCCTGTACGGCACAAGATATTTCACTATCAAAGGTAAGAACATCAATGCCTTCCACCAAATCTCCAGCTTGAACTGCCCCTTGATACGTCCCGCTAATACCACTCGATAAATGAATAGATATGACCGCATCATAATCTTTTGCAAGCTCTTCAAAGAGAGTGGCAAATTCTCCAATTGGAGGCTGTGTTGTTTTTGGGAATTCTTTTGCCCCACGCACCTTATCATAAAATTCAGATGCCGTGATATCTACTTCTTCAGCAAATAATTGTCCTGAGATATTTACACTTAACGGAATCATATGAATGTTTAAGCGTGCTCGTTCTTCAGGTGTAATATATGCCGTACTATCTGTTACGATTGCCGTCCTCATCCATGTCCACTCTCCTATTCTTCATAGTTTACAATAAAAAGAAATGAATGTGAAATGAATTACGGCCATACGTAAATTCGTCCAATTTTCGAATAGGAAACAAAATTTACTTTCCGTTATTCTAGATTTTTGCTAGAGAACTAGCATCCATTTCACATTCATTTTCTATGTATAGTCAGATTCTTACTTTAGAGGATATCTTCATCTGGTTCATTCTTTATTGAATAAAATGAAGATATTCCCCCTGCTATTTACCAGTTGTTGATTTCGTGTCATCTCCGATATAAAAGATACTCGTTACCTTCCAGCTTCCATCTTCTTTGACGAATACTGTTACTTGTTGACCTACACTCTCATGCTTTACTTTTGTTTTCAATTCAACTAAATGCACTGTCATATTTGTATGGATCTGTGCTTCTTCTTCACTATATTTTATAATTGTTGTATCTTTAACATCTCTTTTAACGTCAGACTGTTCAAAAACTTCTTTTGTGCGTTTTTTGTCTTCTTCATAATCGAAACCTTTTGGATTCTTTGAGATCGTTTGCATATAACGATCAAGGTCTTCTGCATTGAAAGCTGCAATATATTCATCAAACGCTGCTAATATTGCTTTTTCTTCATCAGAAGGAACATTTTCTGCCTTTGTGATTTTCCCATCATTCATTTCAAACCCAGCAGTACCTTCATCAATGATTTTCTGTCTTTCTTCCACACTCATATCTTCATTTTTATTACTACAGGCAGTTAGTATTAATAAGGTAAAAACTGCCAGAATACTTTGCTTTAACATCCAAAAACCTCCCGCGCATATTGTAGCATATAAATGCCGTCGTAGGAATTTTGTTGTGCATTTTCTACATTTAGGTGCTACATCTTTCTTATGACGCTCATGATTTTAAAATGTTGCACCATTTAAATGTTCTCTTCAATCAAATTGTTACGCTTTTCATCAACGAGTCCATGTCATAAATAAAAACTGCTTTAAAAACTACTAAAATGATTAAGTAATTTTTTAAAACAGCTTTTATAGTAAATCTATGCAATTATCGTACTTCTACCCAGCCGTTTTTAATAGCAGTAACAACAGCTTGTGTACGGTCGTTAACATTCATTTTTTGTAATATGCTAGAAACATGGTTTTTAACTGTTTTTTCAGAGATAAACAGTGTTTCGCCAATTGTACGATTTGATTGACCATCCGTTAATAACTGCAATACCTCACATTCACGCTTTGTTAATAAATGGAATGGACGACGAATTTCTGCTTGATGGAAGTTTCCTTTATTTTCATGCTCAGAAAGACGGCGGAATTCTGCTACTAAATTTTTAGTAACTTTCGGATGTAAATAAGAACCACCGTTTGCTACTACCTTAATCGCTTCAACGATTTCATCCGCATCCATCTCTTTTAGCATATAGCCAAGAGCACCTGATTTTAGTGCGTGTGTTACATAAGTTTCATCATCATGAATAGAAAGCATAATAACCTTTGCATCAGGGAACTCATTAATTAATTCCGCTGTAGCCTCTACTCCATTTTTGCCTGGCATATTAATATCCATTAGTACAACATCTGGTTGGTTATCAGCATATAAGGACACCACATCCGTACCATCATCACCTTCTGCTACTACATCGAACGTATCTTCAAAATCTAAAATACGTTTTACTCCTTCACGGAATAGCTGGTGATCGTCTACAATAATAATCTTCGTCATTTGTCTTTACCCCCTAGATTTCTACAACAATTACTTTTATTCGACTTCTAACGGAATTTTAAATAGTACCGTAGTGCCGCGGTTTATTTCACTTTCAATTGAGATTGTACCATCCAGTATTTCGATACGCTCTCGCATTCCTAAAATCCCAAATGAATGGTCTTTCACTACTTGTGGGTCAAACCCCATACCATCATCTTTTACGACAATATTCACGGCATTTCTCAGCCACTCAAGTTTTACCCAAATATCCTTACATTTTCCGTGTTTCATGGCATTAGTGACACATTCCTGCACTAATCGGAAAATAGAGACTTCATAATTAGAAGGTATACGCTTTTCAGTGCTTCTCGATTGGAAATGAATTTCAACACCAGGATTGTATTCCGTCACTGTCGATAAATACTTTTTTAATGTCGGAACAATTCCCAGATCATCAAGTGCCATTGGTCGTAAATCATAGATGATACGTCGTACCTCGGATAATGCATTACGCACGGTTTTCTTTAAATCGGCAATTTCAGCCAAAGCATATTCAATACCCTTTTCGCGGTATGTTCTTTCGATTAAATCCGTACGCATTAATACATTTGCCAGCATTTGAGCAGGTCCATCATGAATTTCCCTTGATAAACGTTTACGCTCTTCTTCCTGTGCAGCGATAATACGTATACCAAAATCTTGTTTCATCTTTGCTTGTTCAAGTGCTAGTCCAACATTTTTTAAATCTGACGTTAAGTAATTCAAAACGACATTTACTTGATTGACAATATGATCTGCACGTTCTATCGTATCGAGTAAACCTCTTAATCTTCTCTCGAGATCATCTCTTTTATCACGTAGTTGCTTTTCTTGTGTTTTAATAACGGAGAGCTTTAGTTGAAAATCATGCGCAGTTTCATATGCATCTCTAACTTGTTCTTCGGTATAATTATCAAAAGCTTTACTCACCAACACAAGTCTTTGCTTTGCAAGCTGTGTGCTTTTTTCTAAAGCATCGCCTTCATCAATGACAATTGAAATTTGTTTTCTAACAATTTCTAGCTCTCTTTGCATATCTTCAAAGCTTCTTCGGCTTTGTTCACTTATAATAAAGATATCATCTTTTGAGCTCATGATTGTTTCTAACATTCGATTAAATACGTCATCAAGCGACTTTAAATCGAAGGTATCATTTGAAAACATAGTGTACTCCCCAGTCTAATGTCTTATGATTACTTACTTTTTTAATAGACCATTTTCATATATTCTACAGTCTACACCTATTATAGCATCACAATGATAAAAATTAATGCTTTTTCTTCATGAAAATTATAGAATAAAACCCTAGATTAAAGGAGAATGTCACATATGAGAGAAAATTATTTAACTGTAAAAGGATATGGAGAAAGCGAAATAGTAATATCTAAATCTCGCTTTCTTACTTATATAGAACGTGCAGAAACCGAAGAGGATGCAATTTCTTTTATTGATCGCATAAAAAAATTGCACCATAATGCCACTCATAATTGCTCTGCTTATCTAATTGGTGAGCATGATCATATTCAAAAGGCTAATGATGACGGGGAACCTAGTGGTACAGCTGGCGTCCCTATGTTAGAGGTCCTTAAGAAACAGGGCTTAAAGGATACAGTCGTTGTGGTCACACGTTACTTTGGTGGCATAAAACTTGGCGGTGGCGGACTTATCCGCGCATATGGTAAAGCAACAACAGAAGGATTACTTGCGGCACAAGTCGTTGAACGCAAACTTCACCATATTATGAAAATTGCTATTGACTATACTTGGCTTGGTAAAGTAGAGAACGAAATTCGAGGTTCTTCGTATACGTTAGAGGAAATTCGATATTTGGAAGGCGTAGATATCATTGTATCTGTGTTAAAAGAAGAGGAAGAACAGTTTCGAAACTGGGTAACAGAAATGACAAACGGGCAGGCGAATATTTCTTTTGAAGAAGCCCGATTTATCGAATTTGTTGTGAAATAAATAGTTTTAATTGTCGAAAGCTCAATATCCATAGTATAATTTTAATATTGAGCTATTTTATCGATCACACATTCTTTTAGTTTATTTGATAAAAACTTAGTTTCATCGCACTATTATTCCCAAAATTCAGAGGAGAATATACTAAATATGAAAAATAGAATAAATAAAAAAAACAAGAAGAGCTCTTCTAAAACTTCTTTAATTATAAAAGTAGCCCTTCTTCTTGTGGCTAGTTTACTAATTTGCGTATCGGCTTATGGTGTTTATATTACGAAGCAAGCGGAGCACGCAGCAAATTCAGCACATGAAGAATTAGAAGGTCGAGAGGTTTCTACACTGCGAGAAGAAAAAGTAGAGCCTGTACATGATAATGTGTCCATCTTGTTTGTCGGCGTGGATGATAGCGAAAATCGCGGTCAAGGCTCTGATAACTCTCGTTCTGATGCACTTATTTTAGCAACACTAAACAATAAAACTAAAACGATTAAAATGTTAAGCATTCCTCGCGATTCTTACGTTTATATCCCAAAAGTAGGTTATGAGGATAAAATTACTCATGCTCATGCATATGGTGGCACGCTGGCAACAATCGAAACAGTAGAAAAGCTATTAAATGTTCCAATCGATTATTACGTTCGTATGAATTTTAATGCCTTTATCGATGTGGTGGATGCATTAGGTGGCATTGAAGCAGAAGTACCATATAAGTTACACGAAAAGGATGAATTTGACCGAAATTCTATTAATCTACAACCTGGTCTGCAGCATTTAAATGGTAGCCAAGCTCTAGCTCTAGCTCGAACACGTAAGCAGGATAGTGATATTGAACGTGGCAAACGTCAGCAAGAAATATTAACAGCCATAATCAATAAAGTTGCTTCTGTTAACTCCATTACAAAATACGATGATGTTATTAGAGCACTTGGTGATAACATGAAGACCAATATGACATTTACTGAAATGAAGTCATTCCTATCCTATTTAACGCAAGGCATGAGTATACCACGTATTGATTCTTTAACATTAGACGGTGCTGACGATACGTCTACTGGTGTTTATTACTATCAATTAAATCAGCAATCAGTTGATGAAATATCTGAAATACTTAACAACCATCTTGACGTCAATAAAACGTCTTCAAGCTTAACAAATAATGCTCAAGATAAAGTGAACGCAGCTGGGGATGAAACAACAGATAATAGAAACGCCCAATAACTAATAAGTGCCTTTCCACGATGAATTTGTGGAAGGGCTTTTATATGTAATACTTTTGAGAAGACTTAAAATGTTTTGTGTCGTCTCAATTTTAACTAGCTATCTTGGGTTATGGAGATTTGAGTTTAGCAACCTGAGCGGTTTGAATCTATATCTGAGCAAGTTTTTCAAAACCCGAGCTTTTTGATTCATTACCGAGCAATTTTCTATTGGATCTGAGCAGTTTTCTTAGCTAACTGAGCAATACTCCACCACACCCGAGCGTTTTTCATCAATACCTGAGCAGTTTCTTGCCACACCCGAGCTTTATGTGTCGTCACCCGAGTGATTTTCACTTGAACCTGAGCACTTCTCTTCGTTGCCTAGCAATTTCCACCCTCCATTGACTACTCTCTGTCCGATTTCATATCCAGAATCCCATCGTTCTCTGCACCACAAAATATCCCCTAAAAATATAATTTCAAACAATCAGAACCACCAGTCTAACTGGTGGTTTGCTCTACGCGTGAAACGCTGGGGTACTGGCCCATGTCTAAAGACACA
>NZ_JBXAPF010000013.1:0-121712 GCF_058803665.1 Lysinibacillus sp. GW821-FHT14F06 | reverse complement strand
TTACCCGCCCCTACTAGATAGGCCTCATCTGCTTTAAAGCGATGGAAGGCGCCACTATCCTCTCGTGAATAAATGGCTACTGTTTGGATATGAAGCTCCGTGCAGGCACGGAAAATACGAATCGCAATTTCTCCTCGATTGGCTACGAGAATTTTACGTATGAATGTCAATTGACTTCCCTCCATTTAGTAAGATTTTTTGATTTTAAGATAAAAATTTTAATGCTTAGTCTCTTAGAAAAGAGAGAACGCTTCCAAGAGACTTTAGTTGTAAATCTTTCATATTTAAATAGACCGTTCATTTACTATGGAATCATCCAAGCTAGTACATTACTTTGTAAGTAGGTAAGAATACAAATAAATAACAGCAGCATAATACTATACTTTATAGCAAAGCGTAGTAATTCAGATTCACGTCCAACAAGACCAACAGCTGCTGCTGCCACTGCAATTGACTGTGGTGAAATCATTTTACCAGTTACGCCACCAGATGAATTCGCTGCAAGTGCTAGCACTGGGTCCATCCCAACAGATTCAGCAGTAACTTGCTGTAGCTTGGCAAATAATACATTTGACGAGGTATCCGAACCAGTGATAAATACGCCGAGCCACCCTAATACAGGTGAGAAGAATGGGAATAATGCACCCGTTTTTGCTAACACTAAGCCAAGCGTCGTCATCATACCAGCTGTATTTGTAACATAGGCATAGCCAACAACGCTACAGATTGTGATTAGTGGAAACTTAATCTCATTTAACGTTTCGAAAAACGTTTTACTCCATTCCCCCCAAGAAATATTTAAAATAAACTTGGACACAATAGCCGCTAACAAGATGGCTGTTCCTGCAGCACCTAACAACTCTAATTTATAGACAGCAGCAATTGGATCGCCAGTTGTACCATTCAATACTTGATTATGCAAAAAAGGTACTTCAGGCATAAATGTTAGGGCTTGTCCTAAGACATTTACACCTTTGAGTATCATATTTGCGCCTTCATAATGTCCTGTAAGTGCACTTTTAATCGTAGGAATCCCCCAGCAAGAAATAAAGAGCGTTAGAATAATAAACGGTGACCATGCCTTCACAATCGCTGCTCCACTATATGATTCATTGGTAGCCTTCGAAATAGGAACCTCTCGCTCTGAAGCAAAGCGATAAATTGTTTTTGGTTGCCAAAATTTCATAAAAATCGCTAGTGCAAATAATGATACCAAGGCAGATAAAACATCTGGTAATTCAGGTCCTAAAAAATTAGAGCTTAAATATTGTGTAACAGCAAATGAAATTCCAGATACTAAAATTGCTGGCAAAACTTCCAAAGTTTTTTTAAAACCAGTCATAATGAAAATTAAAAAGAATGGAATAAAGACTGCTAGAAATGGCAATTGTCGACCAACCATTTTCGAAATTTCGAACGCTGATATACCTGTTGGACCTTCCATTGCTGTAATAGGAACACCTATTGCTCCGAATGCTACTGGCGCTGTATTAGCAATAAGACATAGTCCAGCGGCATACAAAGGATTAAAGCCAAGTCCAACCAATAATGCTGCTGATATGGCAACAGGTGCTCCAAATCCAGCAGCGCCTTCAAGGAAAGCCCCAAAAGAAAATGCTACGAGTAAAGCTTGAATACGCCGATCCTCAGTAATTGATAATACAGAATGACGAATGATATTAAAATTTCCTGTTTTCACTGTTAAATTGTATAAGAAAACAGACGTTACAATAATCCAGCCAATTGGTACCAGCCCATAAACCGCTCCTTGAGAAGCAGACATAATAGCTGTTGCTACAGGTACTTTAAAAGCAAAAACAGCCGACAGTAAGGACACAAATAGCGTTGTTAAACCTGCCATATAGCCCTTCATTTTCTTTACTGCTAAAGCCCAGAAAAAATAAAGAATCGGAATTACTGCTACAGCGGCTGACCACCCAAGACTATCTCCAACAGCTGTGAAATTTTGTGTAAATGTCAAATTTCATACCCCCATATATTTTCTCCCAAATTCATTTTTACGCCACATTAGTACTCGGTATTTTTCACTCCTCTCAAGTCATTCACATCACCAGAAGATTTTTCTGTCGATTCCGTTCCCTTCTTGTAGAAATAACTTCTAACAAAAGAAATACACTATCGCTCCCATGTTATTGTAATAAACCTTCAAATTCTTCTACTGCTATTTAAACAACAGAATATTAGGTCATCTGATGACCTCATGATAAGATTATATTAACTATATTCTCAAAATTCAATATTTTTTTGAAATCTTAAAATTCGACATATAAAAATTATTTGTTACTTATAGTTCCATATTATTTACACAAAGTATTCACGTTAAAGAGTAAGTAAATTACTTTTCTTCATGTATAATAAAGATATGATTGAGCATAAATGAGGTGTAGCTCCTTGGAATTAAGAAAAATTAAACCAAAAAAAATCTATGAAGAAGTATCCGAAATCCTTTATGAAAAAATTAGAGCTGGTGTACTGAAACCTGGTGATCGTCTTGACTCTGTTGAACAGCTTGCAGAACAATTACAGGTAAGTAGATCCGCTATACGAGAAGCACTTTCTGCTTTAAAGGCAATGGGACTCATTGAAATCAAACAGGGTTCGGGAACCTTTGTTAAAAGTATCCAGCCGAGCCAACTTGATTTTCCCCTATCGACAGCAATATTAACAAATAAACAAGATGTTGCTCATTTGTTAGAAGTGCGCAAAATCATTGAAGTAGGTGCAGCTGCAAGCGCGGCTATCCATCGAACGGACGAGGACATTCAAGCCATGATTCAAATATTGGATGAAATGAAACGTGTACAAGGAGATGGCGAGCTAGGCGAAAAAGTGGATTTCCAATTTCATGCGGCAATTTCTAAAGCATCACAAAATCCCCTGCTTGCAACTATATTAGACCAAGTCTCAGGGTTAATGATTGAAACAATGAAAGAGACACGTCGAATTTGGTTATACTCTAAAAAAACAACAAGTGAGCAGCTATACGATGAGCATATGCAAATCTTCCTTGCCATTAAACAGCAAAATGAAGAGCTGGCAAAGCATGCTATGGCCTCCCATTTAAGCAATGTCGAAAAGGTTTTAATGCAATATTTTGAAACAACTGAATCAATGAAATAACAATAGCTGCCTAGTTTTTATATAGGCAGCTTTTAAATTTTTCGAAAATTTATAATAAACACTTTTACTCATTTGAAAAGTTGTAGTATTATAAAAACAATCTATTTGCTCAACATAGTCATCAGATGACCGGTTGAATTATGTAGAATTTCAAGTCAATCGTAATTGTTTGGGAAATGAATCTAACACTTAAAAGATCTTCCCCAGTTAATGTAGGAAATAATAAAAAGGAGCGATAATCATGAAAGTTACACTATTTGCAACTTGTTTAGTTGATATGTTTCAAGGAGATGTAGGAAAAGCTGTTGTTGAAGTACTTGAAAGACTTGGCTGTGAAATTGATTTTCCAGAAAATCAAATTTGCTGCGGCCAGCCAGCCTATAATAGTGGCTACGTAAAAGAATCTAAAAATGCCATGAAAAAAATGATTACAGCATTTGAACATGCTGAATATGTGGTCTCTCCTTCAGGCTCCTGTGCGTATATGTTTAAGGAATATCCAGAGGTTTTTAAGGAGGACCCGATTTGGGAACAAAAAGCACAAGCATTAGCAGACAAAACCTTTGAATTTACAGAATTTATTGTCAATGTATTAAAGATTGAGGACGTTGGAGCCCATTTAGAAGGCATAGCTACTTATCATACATCCTGCCATATGACACGCCTACTTGGAGTAAAAGAAGCACCACTTAAATTATTACGTCAAGTGAAAGGTTTACAATATGTGGAACTGTCAGGAAAAGATCGCTGTTGTGGATTTGGTGGTACCTTTTCAGTAAAAATGGGCAACATCTCAGGAGAAATGGTTACTGAAAAAGTACAAAATGTAGAACAAACAGGAGCAGATATCCTTATTGGCGCTGATGCTGGTTGTTTAATCAATATTGGCGGTCGAATTGATCGGCAGGGGAAGCCAATTAAAGTGATGCATATTGCAGAAGTATTAAATTGCCGATAGATTAGAGGGGGTAATAGCAATGGCAATGAAAACTAGTGACGATCAATTTAATCATCGAGTAACGAAGGAGTTAGAAAATACATTTATGCGTGGAGCTGTGTCAAGTGCACAGGAACGCTTTCAAACACGTCGACTTACACAGGCTGAAGAGCTTGGTCATTGGGAGGAATGGCGCTCTCATGGAGAAGAAATTCGCAAGCATGTGCTAGCAAACTTAGATTTTTACTTATATCAGTTAAGTGAAAATGTTGCAAAAAGAGGTGGACATGTTTACTTTGCACAAACAGCAAAAGAAGCAACAGACTATATTCAAGGTATTGCAAAAAAGAAAAATGCTAAGAAAATCGTAAAGTCAAAATCAATGGTTACAGAAGAAATCAATTTAAATATTGCGCTAGAAGAGCTTGGTTGTGAAGTTATTGAAACAGATTTAGGTGAATACATTTTACAGGTGGATGATCATGAGCCACCATCTCATATTGTTGTTCCTGCTCTGCATAAAAATAAGGAGCAAATACGAGATGTTTTTAAAGAAAAGCAAGGCTATGATAAAACTGAAAAACCAGAGGAGCTTGCCCTCTATGTCCGTGAAAAACTTCGGAATGAATACTTGACTGCTGATATTGGAATCACAGGCTGTAATTTTGCCATTGCAGAAAGTGGCTCTATTACACTTGTTACAAATGAAGGTAATGCAGATTTAGTGACTGCCCTACCGAAAACTCAAATTACCGTTATGGGAATGGAACGAATTGTTCCTACATTTGAAGAGATGGAGGTCCTTGTCAGTTTATTAACAAGAAGTGCTGTTGGTCAAAAGCTAACGAGCTATATTACAACTTTAACGGGAATAAAAGAAGAAGGCGATACAGATGGCCCAGAGGAATTCCATTTAGTCATTGTTGATAACGGGCGCTCCGATATTTTAGGAGGCGAATTCCAGCCAATTCTACAATGTATTCGCTGTGCAGCATGTGTCAACGCATGTCCAGTTTATCGTCATGTTGGTGGTCATACGTACGGCTCCATCTATTCAGGACCTGTGGGTGTTGTGCTCTCTCCATTATTAGGAGGTTACGATGATTTTAAAGAACTACCATATGCCTCCACATTGTGCGGGGCATGTACAGATGCTTGTCCTGTGAAAATTCCATTACATCAGCTTATTCATCGACATCGTCAAGTAATTGTTGAAAACGAAGGAAGAGCACCTGTTTCTGAAAAGCTATTAATGAAGGCATTTGGTCTAGGTGCCTCCTCCCCTACTCTTTATAAAATGGCGACAAAGATGGCCTCACCTGCAATGTCACCATTTACTAAAGACAATAAAATCTCAAATGGTCCTGGTCCTTTAAAAGCGTGGACAGAAGCAAGAGATTTTCCTGCACCCAATAAAGATAGTTTCAGAAATTGGCTAAAGCAACGTTCTAAAGGAGGAGAGCACTAATGATAGGTACTATAGAAAATAGAGATGCCTTTTTATCAAAAATCGCCCAACAGCTTGGACGTACACCTAAAACTGAGCTTGCACAACCTATATGGCAATATCAGCCGCAAGAGCGCGTACTGAAAGATGTAACAAAAGATGAATTAGTAGAGGTTTTGGTGGAGCAATGTAAAAATATTCATACAGACATTGTTCTGACAGATACGGCTAATCTCACAAAGGAATTACAAAAAGTCGTTGATAATTATGGAGGTCATTCAGTAGTAACATGGAAAGATGAACGTTTTGAACGTTATGGCTTAACATCATGTATGACAGAACAGTGGTCACAAATGGGAATTCAACTGTATGAATGGAACTCGGCACAGCATGAGGAAAACATTCAACAGGCTGAAAAAGCAAATATTGGCATTACTATAAGCGAAATGACATTAGCAGAATCAGGGACTGCTGTACTTTTTAGCAGCAAAGATAAAGGTAGATCTGTTAGCTTCTTACCAGAGAAATCCATTATTTTGATTCCTAAAAGCACAATCGTTCCACGTATGACGCAAGCTGCGCGCTTTATTCGTGAAAAAATAAGAGACGGAGAGCAGATTGCCTCCTGTATTAACTTTATTACAGGACCAAGTAACTCTGCTGATATCGAAATGATTCTGATTGTTGGTGTACATGGGCCTGTTAAAGCAACATACATTGTCATTGAGGACCAGTAATTTTCTCTGGCACTATCACTACTGATTTTAAATTCATAATGCAGCTAGAAAAACCAGACATCCTTTAAATTGAAGAATGTCTGGTTGTTTTTTTGTATATAAAAGCCTTATTAATTTGTGACTCCCTCAGTGACAATTTCTTTATTATAAAATTCTGGGTGTGCTTCTTTTAAGACAGAAGTACGAAGCAAAACCAATGTAATCGTTACAATAATTGCACTAGTAGAGAGTAAAATAGCCGTTGCTGGTAATGTATCGTACAAAATGCCGTACACCATCATACCAATTGGCATCATCGACATCGCCATCGTTTCCATTAATCCAAATACACGCCCTCGATACTCTTCTGCTATTAGCTTTTGCATATAAACACCAATAGGCATGTTAATACCCATTTCAAAGATTGCAAAAATAAAATAAATCACAATATAAAAAATCACAATCGTTAAATACGATAATTTCATCAATAACGGAAATACAGCCAAGCTCAAACTACTTGCTAGCAGTAATAAGCTGATTTTAGAAAAACGTAGCGGTACTTTAACCTCTGCCCTTGTCGCAAAATAAATGGAAGCAATAAGCATACCAAAAGCACCGGAAGCTTCGATAAAGCCAAAATGTGTAGATTTTACTTTTAGTAATTCAATAATAATGTAAGTCCCTCCAACAACAATGGCAGAAAAGAATAAATTAATCCATAATGACATCCACATTACAGTTTTAATAACCTTTTGCTGCTTAATATAGCGAAAGCCACTAGTAAGCCCTTCCCAAATCTTTTCCTTTTTCACATCTTCTTCTCTAGTACTATAAAGATTAAAGTTCATCGTTGCTTCCAAGAGAAAAGCAATTGAATAGGCAATCATATTGACAATTAAAAATATTTTCATTGAGAAAAACCCATACATCATTCCCCCGATTACTGGTCCCCCAATTGCAGCAACAGATACCGATAATTGGTTGAATGACATGGCACGCTGTAACCGCTCTGGATTGACCAATGTTGCGATAGCAGATGAGAATGTTACACCTGAAAAAGCGGAGCATATCGCAGTAAAAACTGTTGCTACATAAATAGCATAGACCGACATCCCTACTGTTTCTGTATAGAGCAGTAAGCCCCCTACTGTTACAATCGTTCCTGCTTGTGCAAGTAGAATTGTACGTTTTTTCGAGTAATTATCAGCTACATGACCAGCTAAAGGTGCAACAAGTGCTCGCGGTAATACTGAACAAATCATGTTGGTCGCAAAGCTTGTTGCAGACCCCGTCATGGCTAAGATATACAAACTAATCCCAAAGGATAGCACATTTGTCCCTAGCATCGCCATTAATTTACTGGCTGTAAATGTCCACAAATGATAGGTCCCCTTTTTATATTTTGCCGCTTCATCCATCCTAAATCCCTCCAAATTTTTAACAATATTTAAAAGTTTAATTTTATTAAACAAAATATAGCACAACTTCTACTTTTCACGCAAGAAAAAGTTTAATATAATTAAACTAAGGACATGTTATGAATAAAGGAGGCGAGGAAGTGAACTCTTTAGGCACTCGTATTCGCAATTTAAGGAAAGAACGAAAATTAACATTAGAGGTACTTGCTGGTGATCGCCTAACAAAAGGTATGCTAAGTCAAATTGAAAATGATAAGGCTAATCCCTCGATGGAAAGTCTTGAATATATCGCGGAGCGTTTAGGGGTAAAAGCAAGTGAACTACTTGAAGAAATAGCACCTTCTACGATACGACATCTTCTAGAGCAGGTGGAAATTTTCTATGCAGAAATACAGCTTGATGATAAAAAAAACCTACAGCAAACCATAGAAATGATTAAGCCTTATGTAGAAGAGCTCCCACTTAGCTATGAAGCAGGTCGTTTACTTTATATTTACGCGGTAGCACAATATCTTTCAGGCATAACGACATGGGAGTCGCCACTCAAACGTGCACGCTTTATGTTTAAAGAAATTAATTTACTGAGTCATTGGTTCGAAACCTATGTATTACAGTCAGCTGTATTTATGGAAGGTCGAAACTATAAAATGGCTTATTCTTGCATCTTACAGGCTAAGGAAGAGGCTGAGCAAGAAAATTATCAACTAGATTCACGGGATGCTGGGAAAATGGCTTATTATATTAGCATTTTTCAATTAGCCATCGGAGAACATGAAGCAGGGAAACAACTCGTTAAAGAATCAATTGCCAATGCACATAAAAACCAATTTTATTATTATATTGATGATATGTATCGTATTGCAGCGTTTTGTGCAATGGTTGACAATGATTTCGAGCAAGCAGAGCATTTGATTACGAAGCTAGAGCAGTATCGTGTTTTTGTGGAGCAAGCGGATGTGGATGCTTTTATCTTCACATTACGAGCACATTATTATAACAATTACGCCTATGATTATGAAAAGGCACTAGAGGAGATAGAGCGTTTTCGTCCACTTATGGATATAGGCGCAATTAAATTTGATAAAAACTTATATTATTGTGAAAAAGGTAAATCCTTATATTTGCTAGGTCGGTATGAAGAGGCTAAAGAAGCTTTTGAACATTTTACAAACATTCCTTCATTCATCCTACATCCATTTGACATTTTAGGCTTTAATGAATGCTTCTCTTATAAGGCACTCTGTTATGCACATTTTGGTGAGTTAACAACAGCCTACGAAATTGCAAAAATGGCCTATATGGATTCACAGGATTTAATCGATCTTCCATATAAGCAAAAAATTGAAGAAACCTATAATACCATTAAGGCACAGATTGACACTGTGTAATGAAAATGACCTATTGTCAACAAATAACAATAGGTCATTTTTATATTGTTTCATCAATTACTCATTTAAACTTAGTAAATTTGAAACTTTATGTATACAAAAAGTTGGTGATTCTGTTAATAGAAGCTCTTCTGAATGGCTCCCCCAGGTTACAGCACAGGTCCTACAACCAGCTGATTTCCCCATCTGGATATCAAAAATAGCATCACTAATCATAATACTATCTTCAATGTCTATTTGATAACGTTCAACTAGTTTTAAAATACCATCTGGGTGAGGCTTATAATTTTCCACTTGATCTGAACCGATGTAATCTTTAAAAAATTGAGCGATTTTAAGTGTCTGTAGATTTCTTAAAAGCACATCTGTTTTTTTGCTTGAGACAACAAAGCATTGTTTTCCTTGACAATTGAGTTCTTTCAATACATTCATCATATCAGGGAAAAGGACTAGTGAGTCATTTTCAAATCTTTTATATTCCTGTCGAAAGGTATCAAGTAACCTCTCGAACTTTATATCGTCTATTTGTTTGGATAACATTTGTTTAAAAGACTGTTCAATGGGAATACCCATATAATATTCAATATCTTCTATACTTGGAATCTCAAGATCTAGTATTTGAAATGCTTCTTTTGTTGCGAGAATACTGCATTGTTTTGAGTCAGCTATTGTTCCATCAAAATCAAAAATATATGACTTCATATTTTTTCACCCTTCTGCTCTTAATAATCATTATTTTACAAATCATACCATGAAATAAAAGGGGAGAGAAAAGGAAATTTCCCTCCACCCTACCATAATCCTTACCCCTTATCTCTTCTCATTTCCTTCTGAATCTTGCGTAGAGCTTTTTTCGAACCACGCTCAATATCATGCTGAAGCTTGCGTTCTTTATAGTTCACAAATAATGTCTCCAAATCGTATTCTTCAGGGTATAGTTCAGTTGAAGGTAGCTCTAATTCCAAACGCTTGATATTTACCTCCATAAACTGTTCCTTATAAAACACAACAACATTAAAATAATTATCCATTTCTTTGTAGAAAAGACCAACATCTTCATAATCTAATAATTTCACTCGATCTCCTTTGGAAAATTTATAAGTCGCTTTAGTACTCCCTTTCCCTATTTTGGGTCTTCTAATTTTACTGTCATGAATCCGTTCTAGCTGGTAATCCTTATTGTCCAAATAGTCCTTCGCTCGTTGTAATACTGTTTTACGAATATTCATTTTCTGCGAAATCCAAAGTGCATTACTTTCCCCAGAGGCACCAATCATTAATTGATACAACGGCTCTAATGTTTTACTATTAAAACGCATTGCCGCATTCATAAAGTCGCTGTGCATTTCAGAAAAACGTTTTATTTCACCATAATGGGTTGTGGCAACTGTTATACAGCCCATATAATAGAACTCCTCTAAAATAGATATAGCTAATGCTGCTCCTTCGTTTGGTTCCGTTCCACTACCGATTTCATCAAAAAGTAATAATGTATGATTATTTGATGCCATCATAATGTCCGAAAGATTTTTCATATGAGATGAAAATGTACTAAGGGCATTTTCAATACTTTGATTATCACCAATATCTACAAAGATTTTATCAAATACAGCCATTTCGGTTCCTTTTTCGGCTACAATATGAAAGCCTGACATGGTTGCCAATGTTAAAAGACCAATCGTCTTGAGGACAACCGTTTTTCCACCAGCATTAGGTCCTGTAATAATTAAACTCCGATAGTCTTGACCGATTTCAAACGTTAATGGAACCGCATTGCCTGTTAATAAAGGATGCTTACCATTGATTAATTTGATAAAGCCAAAATCATTCAAGCTTGGCTCGATGCCTCCTACTTTCTTGCTATACTTAGCTTTAGCAAAAACCATATCATACTGACTGATCAACTCCATATTAATCGTGATCTCTCGTATATTTTCCATCAGAAGTCCAGATAATGAGGCTAAAATCTGATATTCCTCTATAGCTTCCTCTGCTTTCAGGGTCGCCAATTCTACATTTAATTTTGCGACTGCGCTTGGTTCTATAAAAACTGTAGCACCCTTCGATGAAATCTCTACTACCGTTCCTTGAACATGATTTTTATAGGAGGCCTTGATGGGAATTGTATAACGATCATCCTTTTTACTAATAAAGAATTCTTGTATATAGGTTTTATTAGCACTGCTATTTAAAAATTTCGTTAAGCGCTCTTTAATTTTCTCCTCTGTTGCTTCAATATGATTTCGAATCCGCTTTAGTTCTCGACTAGCTGCTGAATCTACGCGATTAGCCTTAATCGCAAAATTAATTTCCTCTTCTATACTTTTAAATTCAGCCATTGACAAGGCATAGGATGCAAGAATTGGTGCAAAAAATTCCTTCTCCAACATAAAGTTTTTAATTTTGCGACATCCGCGTAAAAAATCTGACATGCTTATTAATTCATTTGGGTCTAAAATTACTCCTTTTTCAAGCTTCTTGATGATACTTTCAATATTGGATACGCCTAAAAACGGAATATGCCCTTTTGCATCTAAAATGATCCGTGCCTCAGTCGTTTCATTCAACCGATTTCGAACAACAGATATATTGGAACTTGGCTCTAATTTATCTAATAACTGTTTACCTAATCCACTCACACAGTAGCATTTCACATTTTCCTTCAATTCATTGTATTGTAACTTCTCAAGAGTAGTATAATTCATTGTTAATTGCTCCTCACTATGATTTTCTAGAATCATTCATGAAGATACCTATTCATTAGATAGCAATGATTTATATATAAATAAAACAATCATGAGTTTCTGACTCTCAACCCAATCATGAAATAGTTTTTTTCACAGAAAAAAGCCGTGGGGATACCACAGCTTTCACATTACAAAGGCATATGTAATAAGCATCCTGAAAAAGACCTCATCAACATGAAGTTAGTCAGAGCATTACACGCTTTATAAAGTATTGTAGGTATCTTCATAGGTTTGGAAATAAAAGCATGACTAAATAAAGGGTCCTTTTTTACTATAAATCCCTGTCATCGTCAATCATTTTATTTCGATGTAATTATTCCTATTTAGAACCTACTACACTCACAAAAAGCACCTCTCAATAAATATCATTGTTATCTAATTTGTCATTATCTTACTATATACAGTAAAAAAAGTAAAGGTGCTTTTACCTACAGCTAAAAATAAGGAGAAATGCTCTCTGCTAACAGACTTTTTTGAAATAGGAATTCAAATAGTAACAAATAAAAAACCTGTAGAAAATTTCTACAAGTTCTTGTAAGCAGATTTATGATGAGCTTTCCTCGTTTCAATGATTTTCGAGCCAGAAAACAGTAGTAAGGCTGCCCATATAATACTGAATGCGATTAGCTCTACCTGACTAAAAGGCTCTTTATATAACACAACCCCCAAAATTAATACAATAGTCGGGGAGACGTATTGAATAAAGCCTAGTAAATAAAGCGGAATATTTTGTGCACCTTTTGCAAATAAAATTAAAGGTATAGCTGTCACCAAACCACTAACAATCATCAGGATGTTTGTTTTTACATCGACGTGTAAGAATGAGGCTTGCTGTGTTGTGAACAGATAGACGTAATAGCCTAATGCAATCGGTAAAATAAATAATGTCTCTATAGCTAGGCCTCTTGTGGCATCGAGTGTAATTTTCTTTTTCAATACACCGTAAATGGCAAAGGATAATGCAATAAGCAACGCCACCCATGGAACGGAGCCATAGTTAATCGTTAAAATTATGACTGCAATAAAGGCAATTCCTGTAGCTACCCATTGTGCACGGTTAAGTGTCTCTTTAAAGAAGATGACCCCAAAAATAACTGAAAGCAGTGGATTAATATAATAGCCTAAGCTTGTCTCAATTAAATGGTTATTTGTAACCGCCCAAATATATAGATACCAGTTCATAGATATCACAAAGGAAGCTCCCGCCAGCTGCCAGAAATGCTTTTGATGTGACCATAAATATTTTAAATCTGCAAGAAGATCCTTTCGCATGCCAAACAGGAATACTGCTATTACCGTAAAGGCAAAGGACCAAATGACACGTGATAATAAAATTTCCATACTCGGCACATGCTCAAGTAATTTCCAATATAGAGGAAAGGCACCCCAGAAGACATAAGCCAAGAACGCTGCCAAAACCCCTTTTTTTTCATTCGACATTGCCTCTAACTCTCCTACTCTTGTTGAAGTCGATTATGACTTTGCGTAATTCTTAAAGAATAGACTAATTATAGGACTTTGCTAGAGAACTGTAAATGCTGAATTTACTTCCCACCTATATGGATGCTAAGCTTTATCTTCAGATTCAAGCTCAGAAATATATTTACGCACCATACTATAGCTAATATCTGGATTAATTTGTCGTTTAATTCGAATATGGATTTCCTTAATGCCTACACCCTGCTCTCTCATATCACGAATCATGGATTTGAGTGGACCTGAAAGTGACTCCCTCGACAATGCAGTGTATTTACTTAATTCAATTAGTAGCTCGGTATTTTGTCTGCGAAGCTCCTTCAGCTCGTCAACTGCACAATTATATTCCGTCAACTTTTTTTGTAATACCGCATTTTGCTGCTTTAATTTTTGTACTTCCTCCAATAGCTGTATATTTTGTTTTTTTAACAGTTTTCGCTCCTGCTCTAAAATATGATGTTTCTCATCTACATCTATATGCATGGCATGATACAGCTCTTCTATATGCATTAATCCCTGATAGCGATTTCGTGGTACGAGTATAAGCGTTTCTGTCGTATTAACAGCAAGTGCTCCATCTTTTAATGTTTCACAAGACAATCTAGTTGCATTCATTTTACTCATTATCGTTTCATCACTCCACTACTAAAATATTCGTGTAATGGTATTGCTTTAATAATCATCTATCCGCGCCCTTCTCATTTGATAATCATTCTCATTTATCTAATCATAATCATTATTTTCTTTTTTGTCAAAGACAAATCCATAGATATTTTCCAATAGATAAATAGACAAGGGATTTAATCATTCACTTTTAATATCCTACGCAAAGAAAAGCTTCTTGCAGTTGTGCAAGAAGCTTTCTGGTTACATTTTTTTCAGTTTTTCATATTCAAGCTGCAGGCGTTCTATACGTTTACGGCCTTCCTCACGATTTCTCGCTGTCTCCGCTTGAATTTGCTTCGTTTCTTGAATACCCGCCATAATCGTTTGCCATGTCGTTTCAATTGTTTCGATTTTTATGCTTGGGCTACCTGCAACACGTGCGATATTCACACTATTTTTACTAATATTCTCTGCATTGCGTACTAGCATTTCATTTGTACGACGGTCCAGCTCACTCATTGAATCTGAAATAAGCTTTTGGCGTTTTAATGTTACAGCATGTATAAGTCCTTGCTTAAAAATAGGTATAGTTGTAACAAATGCAGAATTAATTTTAGCAATTAAATGGTTATTCCCCTGCTGCATCAATCGTATTTGTGGAGCAGATTGGAATGAAACTTGCTGTGCCATTTCTAAATCGTAACGACGTTGCTCTAGCAAATCCACAGCACGAAGCAATGTTTCATATTCCATGGCTGCCAATTGATCGCCAGTTTGAGCTTTTTGTTCAAGCGCTGGTAATGATGCACGTACTTCATCAGTTCTTACCTCAATTGCTGCAACAAACTTACTCAACGTTTGGAAGTAGTCTAAATTTTGATCATATAGATTCTCGAGATCAACCGTATTACGTTTCATCTCAACTTCATACTTTTGAATCTCACGATAGATTACATCAACTTCCTTATTCATGCTGTCATATTTGGATAGGAATTTTTCTAATTGTTCCTTTCCTTTCGTGAATAGCCTTGTTAGGAAGCCTCCCTTTTTGTCCTCTGCAAAATCTTGAGGATCAAATTTATCCATAATTCGATTTAAGTTATTTAATAATACACTTGATTCCTCAAGTTTACTCGTTTTCATTGTTGCTAACATTTTATCTGAAAAAGTAGAAATGCCATTCGCTGTTTCTTTTCCAAGCTCTAGCATAGCAATTTGGTCTTTTACATCAATTTTTCGTGCTAATGCATGAACCTCAGGATCTTGCTTTAACGCCAACTGATTTTGAGCAATTTGAGAAAGCTCCTGCTCAGAAACAAGTACTGGTTTTTGCTCTTGTTCCACCTTTACTAATGGATTAGGCTGTAATAAAGGATTTTCTGATGCGAATGGATCTTTCGATTTTAATAGGTCGTTGTTGAATTCAGACATATTGTTTTACCCCCTGCGATTTATCTTCTAATATTTACGATTACATAACGAAAAAGTTTCATTTACTCAAGCATTGCAAAAAATGAGTTAGTCAATCTATAGGAACCCTCTGAGTGCTCTAGTTGAAATCTATAATTTGTAGGGTTAGAAATATCGACAAAAACCTGCAATTGCTCACGATTATTCAAGATTGAGACTAAATCATCACTCTTAGGTGCTTGTTGCTCAAGCTTGACAAAAAACAGTTCCTTCTCTTCTTGTGATGCTACACGATAATTAGAGTTTTGTTTTAATCTAGCATCGATTTGTGCTTGCGATAACACAGCCTCAACCCCTTTCATAAATTATAGCCTGTTTTACGAGGAAATTCGACAGAATACGTTAAATATTTGACATTGTTTTCTAGGTTTTACATGTACGAACTAAAAAAGCAGCTACAATCCATAGCTGCTCCATCATTTATGTTGTCACTTTTAACACAGTTTTAATTTTTTGAATCACGCCACCCGAGCTATAAGTTAAGACACTACGTTTATAGAAGGAAAGGCTAAATAAATAAGCGACAATAATCGTTGCTACTAAAATGCCTAATGATAAAAGTGGTACCATCACCCCTATATCAGTAGCCCCAATGCGCATCGGCATAACCATGCCAGATGTAAATGGAATATAGGAGAATATCTTAATAATAAGCGTGTCTGGATTGCCGATACCTGATAGCATTACATAGAAGCCGATTAATGTAATCATCATTGCAGGCATTAATACTTGACCCGCTTCCTCGACTTTTGAAACTAATGAACCGAATAGTGCCCCTACAATTAAATAGAGGATAATTGTCAAGAGTAGGAAAAGTATTGCATAAATAACGTATCCCAGTGACAATTCCTTCACAATGCTTGTAGCAGCATCCCAAATAACACCGTTCTTCACAAATTTAGCATACACAAGGAATACCACTGCAATAATTCCCATTTGTGTTAAAGCTAATAACAGCACTCCAGCAATTTTTGCTTTAAAATGGGTAGCTGGTTTGACACTTACTAAAAGCATCTCCATTGCCCGAGAGCCTTTTTCTGAGGCAATCTCTGTTGTAATCATAGATAAGAATGTGGAAATAAAGAAATAAATTAAAATACCAACTGCATAGGACACCCAAAGTCCTGATTGCTTTTCCTCTTCACTCTTACCACCAGTAGACTCTTCATTTAAATTTTTATTGGAGATAATTGTTTGGGCACTCATAATTTGTGCTGCTTGCTCAGAAGTTAATGATAACTGTTGAACAGCATAATGCTGACCCGCATATTGCAGTAACGAAGATATAGTTGTTTGATCATTTAGTTTTAAAGGTGTATATGTAGCAATTTCAGCATGCAGTTGACCCTTCTGATCTGTAATTTTAACAATTGCATCAAGCTTTTCATCCTTGACCTTTTTCTCTAGCTTTGAGAGATTGGTTTCATTCTGTATAAATTCTATATCACCATTTGAAACAAAAAGTCCACTTAAATCGGCAGTTGTTTCATTCACAATGGCTATTTGCTTTGCCTGATCATTACCTGTAAATAACTCCTTTATATCCGACCAAAAAATTGCAACGGACATACCGAGTATATAAAGACATGTCATTAAAATAAAAGACTTTGATTTTAATTTTGATCTATATAGTTGTTTCATTAATAAATTAAACTTCGACAATGTTGCCACCTACCTTATCCTTAAAGATCTCATCTAACGATAAGTAATCTAAGCTAAATTTCTCAATATATTTGCCATTTGAAAGCTGTTGGAAAATGCTTTGTGCAAAGCTCTCGTCCTTCAAAGTCAGCACTGTTTGCTCTTTCTCAACACGTACATCTTTAACGCCTTCAAGTGTCAGTAACTGCGTAGTAGACCAATCTGTACGCACAGCCAATTTGATTTTTCCATATTGTTTCTTCAAATCTAGCAAGCTACCTGAAAAAAGAGAGACTCCACGTTTTAATAAACAAAGGTGATCACATAGCTCCTCTACATTATCCATTTGGTGACTAGAGAACAAAATCGTTGTACCCTGTTCTTTTAAAAGTAATATGGCATCTTTCAACAAATCTTTATTGACCGGGTCAAGACCGCTGAATGGCTCATCTAAAATTAAGAACTGTGGCTTATGAATAAAACTCGCAATCAGCTGTACTTTTTGCTGATTCCCCTTCGATAATGTTTCTGCCTTATCTCTCCTTTTTTCCTCAAGCTCAAATCGGCTAATCCAAAAATCAATATCTCTCTTTAACTCCTCTTTCTTCATTCCACGAAGCTCACCGAAAAAGTATAATTGATCCTCAACCTTCATTGTTGGGAATATACCTCGTTCTTCTGGTAAATAACCAAGAACATCACGGTTGATAGCATTCACAGGTTTACCATCCCACGTAATCGTCCCTTCCGTTGTTTCCTGCAAATCCAAAATCATACGGAAAGTCGTTGTTTTACCTGCTCCATTTTGTCCGATTAACCCAAAAATCTCTCCTTTTTCAATCGTGAAATTAAGATCATCTACTGCTGTAAAATCCTTATATTTCTTTGTGACATGCTGTAATTGTAATGTCATTCTTTTTCCTCCCTATTAGTCTATGTAATTCTTGTAGCACTCCGTCTTCCTCTAATCCTCATAAATATGAGTAAGCAATTTTAATTTCTTTTTACGTTTGTGATTTCTAAATATCTCGATTATTAATAAGGAAATTAAAAAGACATTAAATAAGCAAATCCATGGGAATGCTTGGTTAAATTGATGTATAAGCATAAAAGGTAAAATATTTACCATCACTGCAAAGGCATTTATTAGACATACCCAGATAAACAATGTATTAATTCGAGATAAATATTTTATTTTTTCTGATTTCCCGGAAAATATTTCGAATGGCCCCTCTTCTTTCCTTTTTCTAAAGTACGCCCATACCCCAAATGAATATACATGTTTAATATTCATTGTATCTAAAAAATCATAGTAATCTTTTTTTCGTTTTAACACCATTTCATTGCGATAAATGTATTCGTCAGATTTGCTATATTCAAAGAGAAAAACGAATGGCCAAAACTTTTTTAAGTGCCAGCCTTGTTCTGCCATGTTATTAACCCATTGTTCTTCTCGTTCATGATCAATAAAAAAACGAAATTTAAATATTTTCACAGAGTTAACCTCCTCTCTAATCTGTAAACACATCCAGTTCCTTCTTCAAATTTTTACGCACTCGCATAAGTTTAAAAATTGGTCCCACTAATAACATAACAATAAGAATATTAGTACTATTCAGTAGTAATTTCAGCAAATCTGTATGCTGTCCTTTGAAAATACTAATAAGCCCTGTTAAACCCACAAACAAATTCAGTAGGAGAATCAATAACAACAGCGTAATTTTTTTGGACAAATTACTGATTTTAGTTTTTTTATCAGAATAAAGTTCAAAGGGTCCTTCATGAGCAGGCTTTCTAAAGAAAACAAAGTTTCCAGAACGGTCTACTTGTTCTATTCCAGATGATTTGAGAAAGTCTAGGTACTCATCTTCATAGGAAGTACCAAATCGCTCCAATTCATCATGGCGATAAATATAGCTACCTGGTTCATCTTGCTCAAATGTAAAACGAATCCAAGTAAATTTTTTCAAATGCCATCCTTGACTAGCCATCTCATTAACTCTTTTTTCAATAACATACGGATTCATCACTAACCAATACTTATGCAAAGTTCCCATCCTCCTTCGTTATACGGATACCATTGTCAAAAAGTTCCCTTAATCTTAAAATTTCATAGTGCACAACTTCTTTTCCACTCTCAGTTATTACATATTCCTTTTTTCGTCCATCATCTTCTAGTGCTTCAATCCATCCTCGTTCCAATAAGGTTTTTATCGCACCATAAATCGTTCCAGCTCCAAGCCGCACACGACCATTGCTCATTTCCTCTACCAATTGCATAATCCCATACCCATGCCTCGCGTCAAATAAAGCTAATAAAATATAATAAACGCCTTCTGTTAATGGCGGATGCTCTTGTGTCATACAAATCCCCCCTATATCGCACAACAATATATCGACCTACGATATAATAAAATATATCAGCAGACGATATAGTTGTCAATGTTATTTCATTCATTTAAAAAGCAGTTATTAGGGTCTGTGGGGAACCTGGTTCAGCTTCACAGTATAGGTTATGTATGTTAATTTGAGCGTTTCTTCTGACTTAAGGTAGATTTCGAGTCTACCTGTACATTATTTCCTGTTAGCTAAGCGGTTCTGTTGTTAACCGAGCATTTTTTGGTTCTATCTGAGCGGTTCTCTTCGGCAACCGAGCACTTTCCAGTTCTACCTGAGCGATTCTTACTGTCAACCGAGCACTTTCCGGTTCTGCCTGAGCGGTTATCTTCGGCACCCGAGCATTTTCCGGCTCTACCTGAGCGGTTCTCCCATCACCCGAGCATTTTTATTTCTATTTTTATTGCATACAAAATTACACTATGCTAGCATGTAAGTAATCACTTGCATGAAAGGAAGTAATTTTTTGTCAACAAAAGGGACTGCTGATCGAATTATTGAAGCTGCATTACATCTTGTCAGTGAAAAAGGTTATACCGCAGCAACAACAAAAGCTATAGCTGAATTAGCTGAGGTTAATGAGGTAACCATTTTTCGCCATTTTGGTAGCAAGCAGGGCATTTTAAAAGCCATCATTGAAAAGTTTTCCTACTATCCTCTGATGCAGCAGGAGCTTACTACAAATGTGACATGGGATTTGGAAAGTGATTTATTGAATTTTTCCCTAAAGCACTTTCATTTTTTAATGTCCATCAAAGACTTTGTCATGATTGGCTTTAAGGAAGGGATGCAATTTCCTGAAATTAATGAAGAAATTGCGAATATCCCGCTCCTTATTAAAAATGAGCTTGTTCATTATTTAAAGGAGATGCATCAAAGAGAAAAGATTAGAGAAATCAATTTTGAAGCAGCTGCACTATCATTAATCGCTATGAATTTTGGACATTTTATGTCACGTGCACGCTTAGGAACAATTGTTTCAGAGATGCCAACGGAAGAATTGCTACAGACAAGTATTTCTATTTTTTCTAGGGGACTCGTTTCCTAGAAAAAATTTTTCCACTCAATGCAAGTAAGTACTTACTTATTTAGGAGGTCTATAATGAAAGGTTTACAAGCTTTATTTCGTATAAAAGAAACATATATTGGTATAGTTGCTACCATAGCTTTTCAACTTATCTTTTTTTCAGTTTGGATGACTGCCTATGATGGTGTAAATGAGAGAGCTGAAAATCTAAAAATTGGCGTTTTCAGTGAGGATCATGAGATGGGCCAAGAGGTAGCAAATGGACTAAAAACATCACTTCCATTTGTCATTGAGGAATTTACTTCAATAAAGCAGGCTGAAGAAGCGTTGAATAAACGTCATATTCAAATGATAATGCATATACCTAAAAACTTTACTGCACAAATTCAGACGGGAAATGAAGCGGAAATTACTTATTCAATCAATCAAGCCAGTGCAAGTATGGTGAAAAGTATGATGGAAAGTACCGCCAAACAGCTGACAGAGGAAATCAATCATAATATTTTTCCATTAAAACAAGAGAAATCGATTGAAATGTTTTCCCAAAAATTCAACCAGTTTCCGTTAGAACAAAACATGGCACTACAAATTACAGCTGCGGTTGAAGCTACAATTATGCAAGTAAAAGATCGTTCAATTAATGGCACAATCATTAAAACAAATAATGCAGAAGGATTTGCAGCCAACTTTGTTCCACTAATGGTCATCATCTCATCATTTGTTGGGGCGATGGTAATGATTATGCAGCATCAGCAGGCAGCACAACTAGTACAAACTATCGTTTCAAAATGGCAACTGTTCCTAGCAAGGCAAATCTTAAATATTGGTGTAGCTTTTGTCTTACCCCTGCTAACAATAGGATTAATGCATCTCTTTACTATTGCAAGTGAAGAAAGCTTTCTAACTATCTATCTCTTTCAGGCATTAATGTTCTGGGCATTCCTATGTCTTGCACAAGTTTTTGTCATGATTTTTGGCAATTTAGGTATGGTTTTTAATATTTGTGCCCTTTCACTACAGCTTGTAACATCAGGTGTGCTTGTACCAAAAACCATGCTTTCTGATTTTTATAATAAGCTTGCATCCATTCTTCCAGCTACTTATGGAGCAGATGGCTATTACACCATTATTTTTGGCGGAAGTGCTGAAAATCTTCAGCAAAACAGTGGTGCATTAGGAATCATTATTGCTGTCACATTGATCATTTCCTCTATAGCCGTTGCTCTTAAGAAAGCAAAAAATAATGAGGAAATATCATCTTCTACTGTTCAATAAAAAAATGGTAAAAATCCGCTTTAAAAAATTCGCGGATTTTTACCTTTAAAATATTAATCTCTTGCTTCATGCTCCAGTGCTGCTTCTTGAATTTCATAGAATGCCCAGTGTTCTGGTGTTATATCTTTAAATTTGTTCTCAACCGTCAGTTGAATGGGTCCTCTTTCAAAGAGATGATTTAAGACCTTAACAGCCTGTGCTCGTGTTAATTTTTGTTCAGGACGAAATGTTCCATCTCCCATCCCAGTCATAATCCCTATTTGAGAGATACGTTTAATAGAATCAGCAGCCCAATGCTTCTCTGAGACATCAGTAAACTCTTTTGCTTTATTCATAGACTTGCAGTAGCTAGCTTGTTCCAAACTATTTAGACAATGTTTATCTATCCAACGCATTGCAATTACAGCCATTTGGGCACGTGTAATAGTCCCATTAGGTGTAAATGTATTGTCAGTAGTACCTGTCATTAGCCCTAAATCTCGAACATATTCAATTTCATCATATGCCCACACCTGCTGAATATCTCGATAGCTGATTGTATGCGCCACAGGAACTTCATTTTGAGTTAAATGGCGTGCTAACATAGCTGCCATTTGCTGGCGTGAAATTGCTAGGTTAGGTCGGAAAGTGCCGTCACTATATCCCTGTATATATGGAAAATGTATAGCTTTCTCCTCTTTAGACATATCCTCTTCGACAACATCAATAGTTTTCCCTGGTTCTTCTATAGAAAGAATGGTAAACATTGAGAAATGGTTAACATCAAATTCAATCCCTTTAAATGTTTCATCAAATTGTGTGATTCGACCATGAACAAGCTCTTTGGTACCATTACTATGCTCAATAAAAATAGCTAAATGCTCTATTTGTGCTTGTGTTAGATTAGCTGGTAGTGGGAGTACAAGTGTAACAGGACGACTTTGCATATTGGTTTCAATGGTAAGCGGGCGTCCTAGCACCTCAACAGTTGTATTTTTTCCTGCAACTATTTGTCTAATCTTTTCTTCCTGCTTCATACGATTTTCAATATCACTTTTTTCACTAGCAGTTTTTACAGGCACCAAACGGAAGTATAAATTATCTGTAACAGAACTTAACGATGCATGTGGTATCATTATTGTCCCATTTACTGTACGGATTGAAATACCTGTATTTAATGAAGCAAGTGATAAGCTTGGAATTTCAATCATTGTTTCAGCAACCTCATCTTTTTCATCGGGTATAATAATATAGGCAAAGTTATTTGGCATCTCAGTTACTTTTCCTGATACTTCTTTAGCACTTTCTGGTGTAATCGTTATTTTATCCTTCACTTGACCATTAGATTCGGTAGTTCTGGACATGACAGTATTAGATATCCTTTTCCCCTCTTTTGCCAGTACATCTATAATGATTTCCTTTTTTACTGAGGTCATTGGAGGTTCTATAGGTAATGATGGATAGTACCCTGAAGATGGATTAGATGGAGCCTTCACTACTTGTGCTATATTAAATGTCATATCCACCATATTCTTCGACTTGATTGTAATTGATGCATAATAATTGCCTACGGATAATCCATTCTTTGCCTTAATTGAAAATGTTGTAGCGGGATGATCCTTATCTAGTTTTGTTAACAGGGGTTGAGTTAATTCAAAGCTATCCGCATTTGTTCCACTAAGCACTACGCTTATATTTTCTAAATCTGCTGTACCAGAACGTCTAATGGAGATAGTTTTTACCTCCTGCGTACCACTTCTATAATCAGATAACAGCTCACTTAATATTTGATTATTAATAGATTCAATAGAGAAAGTTGGCTCTTCTATCCATTTTGCATATAACGTTCGATTTTCAGTAACTATATCTGTATTAAAATTCCAAGCTTCCTGCAATAAACTATCCTTATACCAACCATCGAAAATATAACCATGCCTTGTTGGAGAACTAGGTCTATAAATCTTTGTGTTATTTGGGACATTCTCATAATCTACTACTTGGCTGCCACCCTGTGAATCGAATTTGACCGTGAAAAAAAGAGCTGTAAATTTTTGAATTCTACTATTCCCAAAATCAGCAACATAGACATTTCCCATGCTATCAATTGTAACTCCTGTTGGGTAGCTAAACTCTCCTAGCTCACTTCCTTCACTACCATCCGCTTTCCCCCACATACTCCATTCATTCGTTGAGATAGCTAGTTTTTGAATACGGTTATTGTTACTGTCTGCTACATATACATTTCCTTGGTCATCAACCTCCAGATTAAATGGTTCACTAAATTCCCCTAGTTCGTCACTCGAACCTCCGCTTGTTTTTTTCCATTCACTCCATTCATATGTATCGAATCCTGCTCCATTTTCACTACTATTTTTTATAATCTTTACTTTTTGAATACGGTGATTTTCAGTATCTGCCACATAAATATTTCCCTCGTGATCAACTGCTATTCCAGCAGGCTGATTAAATTCACCTAAATTACTTCCAGTTAAAGGGAGGTTTTTAGCATTGACCTTCCCCCATACTGTCCATTGACCCGTAAGTAAATCAAATTTTTGAATACGTTGATTTGTTGTATCAGCTACATAAACATTACCTTGACGATCTACTGTAACACCACTAGGATTATGAAATTCACCTGGATTGATTCCTGAGGCATTATCCAATACGTTTGGGCCTTGATATTCTTTCCCCCATTTACTCCATACGCCTGTCACTACATCTAGCTTTTGAATGCGATGATTTAATTTATCTGCCACATAAATATTTCCTTGACTATCAACAGCTACATCAGCCGGATAATTAAATTCCCCGAGAGCACTCCCCTCTTTACCATCACTCTTACCCCAATAACTCCATACACCTGATGCAATATCTAGCTTTTGTATACGATTATTATAAGAATCAGCAACATAAATATTCCCCTGTGAATCTGCTGTAACGCTATTAGGATAACCAAATTCCCCTAGTTCGCCTCCTTCTTTTCCAAGCTGAATCCATTCATTGGCAGCTAGTACATGACTTGAGAACATTGTTAATGAAGACAGTAACACAACTACACTCCAAATAAGTATCCTCTTTAGGTATTGATCCATGGCTCTCCTATTTCTACTCCCTTCTTTTTCATTTACGCCCCAGCGAAATTACGTCTGGATTTTTTCGAGTTCTCTCAAAAAGCTCCCCATGACATACGCTAGAGGCTATCATGATTTATTATAGAAGGACATTATCTCAAAAAACTCTCAAACTAAAACGCCTGCCGTCTAACAGGGACAACAGGCTGAGCATAGTGATATTTCTTAATGGCCAAATCGTAAAATAACTGCTAGTTGTTTATTTAATGTGTTGACACTATCTGTAAAATCCTGACGATACCATTGAATAATAAGACCTATGATTGCATTTGCCTGATATGCACTGTAATACTCAATAGCTATTTCGTCTGGTAACTTATGCTGAGCTGTAATGTCCCTCTTTAAAAGAGAATAAATTCCATCAAACAGCATGTAATAGTAGGTTAATGGTACATTTTTTGAAAAAACTATGCGGTAAAAAATTTTAAAGCGCTCAATATGATGAAAAATTCGTATGGTATTTGGGTCTAATTGATTCTTATCTAATGTCGTAACTGCACGGTATGGCTCCTCATAGGACTTATATAAATCCTCCATAATTTCCTGAAAATATTCCTCAAATAATCCTTCCTTCTGTTCATAATGCAAATAAAAGGTTCCCCTATTCACGTTTGCAACTCGGCAAAGTTCAGCAATTGAAATGTTTTCGAGTGGTTTTTCACTCAATAAAGTCATTAAGGCATTGTGCAGCGCTTGCTTTGTTTTGATAACTCTTAAATCATTCACCTTCAAATTTTCTCCCCCTTATTCAACATTTTTTTTATATGTGTTCATTACTAGACAGTTCTTTCGATTTTGCTTATTGAAATCGCTTACAAAAATATTATATTATTTTAATAAACACATGTTCAATATCTAACTTTATATATTAGAGAAAAGTTCATAAATGCTTGAGCATTCTCTAAAAAACCACATATATAGGAGGTCCTTAAGATGAGATTAGAAGGTAAAGTAGCTATCGTAACAGGTGCCGCATCAGGTATGGGGAAAGCAATTGCAGAGGGTTATGCTAAAGAAGGCGCAAAAGTTGTTGTTTCTGACTTAAATTTAGAGGGTGCACAAGCAGTAGTTGATGGTATTCAAGCAGCTGGTGGATCTGCAATTGCGGTACAAACAAATGTTGCATCAACAGATGACTTAAAACGTTTATTTGATGAAACAAAAAAGGCTTATGGACAATTAGATATTTTAGTAAATAATGCTGGTATTATGGATGGTATGGAGCCTGTGGGTGAAATATCTGATGAACGCTGGGATAAAGTATTTGCTGTGAACACTACAGCCGTTATGCGCTCCATGCGTATGGCAACAGAGATTTTCTTAGCACAGGGACATGGTGTATTTGTCAACAATATTTCTGCTGGCGGTCTCTACGGGGCTCGTGCAGGTGCTGCTTATACTGCATCTAAACATGCTGTCGTTGGATTAACAAAAAATACAGCGTTTATGTATGCAGATAAAAACATTCGCTGTAACGGTATTGCACCAGGCGCGGTAATGACCAATATTGCCACTACTATGACAAATATGAGTGAGGTTGGTGCTGCTCGCCAAGGACTTGGTTTGGCCATTAATCCACGGGCTGGACAACCAGAGGAAATTGCACAGCTTGCTATTTTCCTTGGTTCTGATGAGGCGAGCTTTGTTAACGGACAAGTCATCGCTGTTGATGGTGGCTGGACAGCTTATTAAAAAAATTTAGAAAGACACAACTCAATCCAAAATAGGTTGAGTTGTGTCCTTTTGGTATGATGAATAAACGAATATGTTCATACGTCTATCGTAAAGCTACGAATTTTTGCAGGCAAATGCTCTGTAGGATAACCGACTGCGTTAATATAAAATTTCCATTCAGCACGTTCATAAACGCTTTGCTCGTGACAATGCCCGAAAATATAGTAAGTTGCTTGCAAATTGAAAGGATGAACATAGCAATATGCATGTCCATAAATGCCATGGCTTTTAATAAAAATGGGTGGCACATGTGTAATACACAAATCAATATGCTTCATTTGCCTAAAACCTTTTTTCTCTGCTAAATGCTCCAGTCGAATATCAAAATCCTGTATAAGTTCTGAATCATTCATGCGCCTTTTGAAAAATTGAATCTCAGCATAGTCCTCCAATGCATACCAATTAGTTGCACCAGCAAATATTTTCCCTTCTATTGCAATCGTATTGTAACGTTCTAATAGATGAATATATTGCTCATGTTTTAATAAATGTTTTAGTTCGTCTACACGTTTTTGACTACTTTGCCCATACAAATGCTCCTGCTTTGAGATAACATAATAATCATGATTACCAAGCACCCATATCACATGTGGGTAATGCTGTGCAAAATACGTTAACATCTTGACGCTTTGCTGGTTGTAATGCGACAAATCCCCCGCAATAACGAGCACATTTCCTAAGATTTCTGGTAACATGGAAGCTAAAAATGCTGTTGTTGTTTCATAAAGTATTTGAGGATCTTCACTATATGGTATATGAAAATCCAAATGCAAATCAGAAATATAATCTATTTTCATAGTGCCCCCCTTTTAGTGATATATTATACAAGGTAAAAGCACATCATTTTCCTATATAAAATATAACTCTGCTTATTTTTTAGATTTCATTTTTACTACTTAGACAGTTACCATTAAAATAAATCGAAAAAACATTTTGCATTACTGCTTATATGGGGCCCAATAAGAAAAAGACACACGTTAGGATAAATAATTCATCCTAAATGTGTCTTACTATACATTAGTTAATACTTTTAACTTTTTTTGAAGGGAATATATAGCCTATGAAGGCACCTAGCAGAGCCGGCAACATCCATCCCAAGCCAATATCATAAAAAGGTAAAAAATCTGAATATAGCTGTTCTACTGCTTCAAATAGACCAAGTTTTACTGCTGGTATACTTGTTGCTAATGCTCGATAACCATCGATAAGACTAATGAAAAAAGTGAAGAACATGGCGATTAAATAGACTGTCTGCTTATTTTTAAATAACGAAGAGCTAAGTGCTAGTAAAACTAAGACAATCGCAAGTGGATATAAGAACATCAGCACAGGGACTGCGTATTGAATAATATTCGTTAAACCAAAGTTAGCGATTGTAAATGATACTAAACACAGTATGAACACAAACCATTTATAACTGATTTTCGGGGAAACTTCGTGAAAAAACTCACTACAGGATGTAATTAAGCCGATACTAGTCTTTAAGCAAGCAAGGACAATAATGATTGCTAATAAAATAGCTCCAAATGAGCCAAAATAGTGATCGGCAACTGCTGCAAAAATTAAACCACCATTCTCGTATGGACCAACCGCTTCCATACTAGATGTCCCCATATACGTGATAAGACCGTATATGAGCATCATTAATGCCATCGCAAAGATTCCTGAAGTCCACGTGGCCTTCGCAATTTCCTTTCGATCCGTAATTCCTGCACTTTTGATGGCATTAATTACAACAACCCCAAAAGCTAATGACGCTAAGACATCCATTGTGTTGTAGCCTTCTTTAAAGCCTGTCATAAATGCTGCATCTATATAGTCACCAACTGGCTGCTGAAAATGCCCCATCGGCTTTACAATACTTGTAATAATTAAAATAAATAACACAATTAAAAAAGCTGGTGTTAAATATTTACCGATATAATCCATAATCTTTGCTGGATTTAATGAGAAGTAATACACGATGGCAAAAAATACAAAGCTAAATAATGCTAGTAGCAGTGCTGTATGCTGCTCTTGAATATATGGTTCAAAGCCAACGACAAACGGTACTGTTGCTGTACGTGGTATGGCAAAAAATGGACCGATTGTTAAATATAGCGCCAATGAAAAGATTACCCCAAATAAAGGATGGACACGACTCGCTAAATCACGTAATCCGTTACTGCCTGATAAACCAATAGCTAGTATACCGAGAAACGGTAAACCGATAGCTGTTACTAAAAAGCCTATTAATCCAAACCAAAAATTAGTGCCTGCTAATTGACCAAGCTGGATTGGAAAAATAAGATTCCCTGCTCCAAAATACAGTCCGAAAAGCATTGTACCGATGACTGCATAGGTTGAGAAAGGTATTTTCTGTTGCATTTTTGATGTACTCCTTAGATGTAATTGACGATAGCAAATTATTTTAATCGAATGATTTTTCACTACAATTCAATCATAGTATCAGGCATTTATTATAAAAACAATAGTTTTTTCGTTTATTCTTATTCATCCTGCATAAACGGGCACATGGGAGCTTACGACAAGGTGAAAACTACTCGTAAAAGTACAATTGTAATGCATTATTATTCCATTTATATTGCATAAGAAAAGAGCTGTTCACAGACAGCTCTTAGTTTGCTACAGACCATTCTACATGATCTAAAAATTTATATACATCCTCATACACTTTATCACGTTCTTTATCTAGCGTAATAATATGACCAGAATTTTCATACCAGATAATCTCTTTATCATCTGTTTTTACTGTATTTAATATAAAAGGTGCACTCTCTTGATATAGATCATCATCTAAAGATCCTTGCATGACTAATGTTGGTGCCTGAATTGTCGATAATTCTTCTCGTGTTTCAGTAGTTAAACGTGTCACACCATCTAATGAATCTTTAGGTGTAATACGCAGTTCATGTAATTCTGAAATAATTTGATCCTTTGATTTATTTTCAAAGTGTTTATATAAACGAGCATAATGGTATAAACGAGTAAATAAACCTTTTGAGTTATCACGTGTAATTGGTGCACACATAGCAACACATGCTTTTACTGGAAACTTCTCGGCTACTTTTAACGAGAATACGCCACCAAGTGAAATTCCTACTACAGCAATTTCTTCATAGCCTTTACTTTGCAGGAAGTTATAACCTTCCACAACATCGTTCCACCAATCCTCTGGTTTTGTTTCTAGTAATGCTTCTGGCTCTACACCATGCCCACTATATATTGGTGCATGAACGGTATAACCACGTTTGGATAAAAATTCTCCTAGCTTTTTCACATCTTTTGTGCTACCTGTAAATCCATGCAATAATAGTACGGCTTTTTTGCCTCCCTCGATTGTTAGAGGTTGTGGCTTTATAAACTTCATTTTATAATATCCCCTTCACGGAAATTCGTAATTGTGTATTTTATGTGTCTATCTTAACACCCTTTATTCATAATGTACAATTTATAGTTTTTATCATATTGATGCATATAACGCATTAACGATGTGAGGTTAAAACGTATTAAATCGCCTTTTCTTCATACATTAAAAGTGTAAAATTTGGATTCGTTTATTTTCAGTACGAATTCTTTTTAAAATTTTTTATGTTACCTATACTTCCTACTCTTTTCTCGTTATAATGCAGTTAGCTCAAAAAATACGGGAATAGAGGTGTTGAGGAAATGGAGTGGCAACAATTAGAATATTTTGCAACAGTTGCAAAACTTGAGCATATGACACGTGCTGCGGAAGCATTAGCGATTTCCCAACCAGCATTAAGCCGTTCAATTTCAAAGCTTGAAGAAGAATTAGGAGTTCCTTTATTTGACCGTCAGGGGCGTTCCATTATGCTCAACCGATATGGGGAACTTTTTTTATACCGTGTTCAACGCATGCGCAAGGAATATGAAAAAGCAGTTTTAGAATTACAGGAGCTCAATAACCCTGAGCTTGGTGATGTGTCACTTGGTTTTCTACATACTCTTGGAACTAGCATTGTACCAGATTTAATCCGTGCTTTTCGTCAACAGCACCCCCATATCCGCTTTCACTTTACTCAAAATTACTCACACTCACAGCTTAAGCAATTACTAGCAGGAGAACTAGACATATGCTTACTAGCAGCAATTGATACAGAACCTCCTGTTTGCTGGAGGGAGCTGTGGCGTGATGAGCTTTTTATCATGGTGCCAGTTGATCATCCGTTTGCTCATCGCAAAAGCATCAAAATGAAAGAGTTGGAACAAGAAAACTTTGTTCTTATGAAAAAGGGATATGCATTACGTAGAACGGCAGATCGTTTGTTAAATGCCGCTGGAATTAAACCAAAAATTACTTACGAAGGTGATGAAGTATCAACAATTGCAGGTTTTGTGGGTGCTGGACTAGGCGTCTCATTATTGCCTGATGACGAAGACTTAAACCCTAAAAAATTAGCTAAAATTCGTGTGGAAGATATGGTCTGTGAACGTATTATCGGAATGGCATGGATTGAAAATCGCTATCTCCCACCTTCAGCAAGGCAATTCCAACAATTTGTTTTTGATTTTTATGAGAAAAGATAAAAATAAGCGACAGGTTGTAAAGTCAACCCGCCGCTTTTTATTTACTTTCCAATATATTTTACTCGATATGAATAAATATCTGAAAAATCACCATCAACCTCAAAAAGTCCTTGCTTTGCTAGAGCTATCAAGCGATTTTCGATAAATTCTTCATGTAAATAATCCTCCATTGCACCAAATGTTTCACCAATGATGCGAACTGGTAGCAACCATTCTTCGTTTTGGTGGACATGTACTCTTTTTGCACACTCTATTATAATCGCATCTAATGCATCTTCCTCTACATGCACAATACCATCTTTCCACATACGTAATGTACTTGGATGGTGTTTCAGGTCCTCCCATTCATTTGCAAGTCGCTGACATTCATTAATAGAAAAACGTTTTGCCTCTGGGCGAAGCTTCATAAACATTTCCGATGAAAGCTCCCCTGTATGACGTATCATCATGTTGGGCTGGATACGTTTCAAGCCTTCTGTGGCATCTATTCCATAGACCATACTACACTTGTTGATAAACTCACTCATAACATAGCGTAAGCCAATCTCTTCGTGGGTATTTTGACTATACCAAACCCAGACATCTACATCACATGGTAATCTATCTATTTTTTTCATCCAATCTTGATGAAAATCCTCAAACAATTCAAACTCTTCATGATCCCTAAAAAAATAGGTTTTAAGCCAATTTTTTCGTTCTTCTAGGCTATTCAGAGGACCAATCGAGAACACATCATTAATACAAATCACCGACTCATCACGTTGTAAATGGTTTTGCCGGATCGCATGTTTTATGGAACCTTGTGTAGATAAGCTAAAGGTGATATGTAAAATTGCCATGATCAATTCCCCCTTCTACTGTTTACTCAGTGCAATTTTTATCCCAATAAAGCTAAGAATCACACCTTGCACCATATTTAATCGTTTCGCAATTGCAGGCTTTCCAATAATCACTTTTCTGACTTTACCAGCAAAAATACTAATTACTGAAAATAGGAAAAGTGCTTGAATTAAAAAGATAATACCCAAAATAAGCATCTGTAAAGCCACATGACCATTGGATGGATTTACAAACTGTGGCAATAGTGCTAAGAAAAATAAGGAAACCTTTGGATTTAATATATTCATTAAAATTCCTTTTCTATATAATGCTACATAGGCCTGGGCATTTTGCTGATTCAATGTGAATGGATCGCCCTTCGCTCGAAATGATTGCCACGCTAAATATAGTAAATATGCCGCACCCGCAAATTTCACAATAGAGAAAATAACAGTCGATTGATAAATAATTGCTGAAATACCAAGTACAGCAGCGCCAATATGCACAAGCAAACCTGTACATAAACCAAACGAAGTAGCAATGCCTGCCTTTTTGTCCTGTGCAATGCTTTGTGCTAAAACAAATAAGTTATCTGGCCCTGGCATCAATGTTAATATAATTGCTGCTCCTAAAAAAGCTAATAATGTTGATAGCTCCAATAATACTTCCCCTTCTCTCCATACTTTCAATCATTCCCAATATGGTTTTATTGTTCATTATACTACATGACAATGATATCATCTGATGTTAGTTTATGACTTTATCATGAATTTTGGAAGAAAAAAATTATTCACTCAATAATGCTCGTTAATGCAATACTTTTCTTCTTCAATATCTTATAATGAACATAACTATATTGAAACAAGGTGCATTGTTTTAAAGGAAGAGGTGTTTGTAGATGGCAGTAAGTGATATTGTGGAGCAATATGAAGACGAGCATGGAAGCGTCTATTATAAAATGAAAACACATGACATTGAAGTACGTGCTACACAAAATACAGGCTTAGCACCTGTAATTACCTATTGGATGGGTGCAAAAGAAATTACGGACGATATTCGCAATTTACGCTTCAGTCCTCGAGCCCCCTCAAGCTATATCCAAGATTATGAGGAATTTCAAGCATTGCTCTATACGAAGGAGCAGCGTGCCATCAACCAGCTTTATGAACAAATGAGCTTTAAACCTAAAAATATGTCTTCGGGGAAACAGATACTATGGAGCTTTTTTGTAATCGTTATAGCCATGCTCCCACTACTAATCGCCGTTTGGTGGTTAAAGTAATTGTAGATAGCTATGTTTAATCCTCGTTTCTCACCATTCCCTTCTCATTTATTCAAAACTTTCTATTAACTTTCCTATTCAGCTTGACAGTGACAAAGAAGTAGTGCATTCTTTAGACAATTACAAAAAACTGAACTACATATCAAGCATATTAATATACTAAAACGCACGAAGACCAGTACTTAGCAACTACTTGATTAGAGAGCAATGTCCATAGGCTGAAAGGCATGCACAAGAAAGACTAATGAACCTCCTTCGTGAATCGTCCTAGCCAAACTAGGCGCAGTCTCAAGCGTTATGAGTAAAGTGGAATGTCAATGATGTTCAATGTAGGTGGTACCACGGAAAGCAGCCTTTTCGTCCTAGTTTCTAGGATGAAAGGCTTTTTTTATTGTGAAGGTCAGAGTGACATAAACTTTATGTCTAGTAAAAGATTAATTTAAAGGAATAACGAAGGAGGAAAAGACGTGGAAAGAAAAAGAATTGTCGTCAAAATTGGAAGCAGCTCTTTAACCAACGCAAAAGGTGAAATTGATAAAATACGTTTAATGGATCATGTTCAAGCAATTGCTGAGTTAAAAAAATATGGTCATGAAGTATTACTTGTATCTTCAGGCGCAGTGGCAGCAGGTTTTAAACAGCTAGGCTATCCTTCACGTCCTGTAACAGTAAAAGGAAAGCAGGCTGCTGCTGCAGTTGGGCAAAGCTTACTCATTCAAACCTACAATGCTTTATTTGGCATCTATGATATTGTGCCGGCCCAAATTTTATTGACACGTACTGATTTTTCAAAAAAAGAACGTTATAAAAATGCTTGTGCCACATTTGAAGAATTACTTGAGCGCTCTATACTGCCTATCATTAACGAAAATGATACAGTCTCTGTCAGTGAATTAACCTTTGGTGATAACGACATGCTATCAGCCCTTGTCAGTGGCCTGGTTCATGCCGATCAACTCATCATATTAACAGATATCAACGGACTATATAACGCCAATCCTATTAAAAACCCTCAAGCCAAACGCATTGATCGCTTAACAGAGGTATCCGATGAAATGCTGGGCTTTGCAGATGGATCAGGCTCTAAGGTTGGTACAGGCGGCATGGAATCTAAGCTGCTTGCAGCTAGATCCGCCTTAAATGCCGGTGTCAAGGTATTTATTGGAACTGGACATGGTGCGAATAAGCTTGTCGACATTTTGGAAGGACATGGAGATGGCACATATGTAGAGCATGATGCACTCGCGGTCCTAACAAATAACAAACAGTGGATTGCACTCACGGAAGTATCTGGTAAAATTTTTATAGATAGTGGTGCAGAGCATGCGTTATTAGCTAATGGAAAAAGCTTACTGCCTGCTGGTGTCAGTTATGTAGAAGGTGATTTCGAGAAAGGCGATGTTGTAGAGGTTTATAGCGAAAAGGGATTACTTGGTCGTGGTGAGGTATTATACTCTTCCCTTGAGTTAGCACATGCGAGGGGAAAACGCACTGCTGAGCTAACAAACTACCCTATTGAGGTTATTCATCGAGATAAATGGCTTAAAATTCAAACAAATTAAGGAGGCATTTACATGACTAGTGAAGTTCAATTAAAAGGAAAACTGGCAAAAGCCGCAAGCTATGTGTTAAATATTAAAACTACTTGTGAAAAAAACGGTGCTCTTACAAAAATTGCAGAACAATTAATTGTGGATCAGGACACTATTATCGCTGAAAATACAAAGGATTTAGCTCATGGTGAGGAACAAGGAATGCCTGCATCTACACTGGACCGTATTATGCTTAACAAGGAACGTATAGAAGCAATGGCAAATGCCATCCATCTACTCGTAGAATTAGATGATCCAGTAGGTAATTTACTAGAAAGAATAGAAAAGGATAATGGGCTGCTAATTGAAAAACGTATGGTGCCGATTGGCGTTATTGGAATGATTTACGAAGCCCGTCCTAATGTAACTGTTGATGCGGCAACATTATCTTTGAAAACTGGCAATGCTGTAATTTTACGTGGAAGCTCCTCAGCTAAATTTTCAAATGTTGCAATAGTGACAAGTATTCATCGTGCTCTTGAAAAAACATCAATTCCTGTTGATGCAGTACAATTGATTGAGGATACAAATCGAGAAACGGCAAAAGAATTATTCCATCTAAAAGAATACTTAGATGTCTTGATTCCTCGTGGTGGAAAGGCACTCATTGATTTAGTAGTAAGAGAGGCCACTGTACCTGTCCTTGAAACAGGTGCTGGTAATTGTCATATTTATGTAGATCAAACAGCCGATTACATAAAAGCGGAAAAAATTTGTTTGAATGCAAAAATACAGCGGCCATCCGTATGTAATGCAGCAGAAAGCTTACTTATTCATCCAGATTGGTTTAAGGAATATGGGCCACAACTCCTAAGCGCTTTGCATGAGGCAGGTGTCACAATTATCGGCGATGAATTCGTTTGTCAAGCGCTAGATTTCGCTCTTCCAGCATCGGAAGAGGATTACGCAACTGAATATTTAGATTTGAAGATAAGTGTAAAACTGGTAGAAAATGTGTACGAGGCAATTGAGCACATTAATAAATATGGTACTAATCACTCTGAGGCAATCATTACAGAAGATCAACTAGTGGCAGATACGTTCTTAAATAGCGTTGACGCGGCAGCTGTCTATCACAATGCCTCTACTCGTTTCACAGACGGCTTTGAGTTCGGCTACGGCGCTGAAATCGGAATTAGTACGCAAAAATTACACGCGCGAGGCCCTATGGGGTTACCAGCCCTTACCTCTACAAAATATTTCATTCACGGTAATGGGCAAATCCGCGAATAAAGGTAGAACTTAATGGAAAGCCAGCAGTTGACATACGTTGTTGGCTTTCTTTATATTTACGATTCATACTGCTAACTGTGTGGAGTCTTTCTCCTTAGCAAAGCAATATGTATTACTACCTAAGCGAAGTTTTTCCTTAGCTAAGCGTCTTGCACTGGTACATGAGCGGAGTCTTCTCTTAGCTGAGCGATTCTCTCTGCTACCTGAGCGAAGTTTTCACTTGGCTGAGCGGTTCGAACTGGTACCTGAGCGGATTTTCCCCTTGGTCGAGCAATTCTCTTCGTTACCTGAGCGAAGTCTTCACTTGGCTGAGCGGTTCGAACTGGTAAATGAGCGGATTTTCCCCTTGACCGAGCGATTCTCTTTGCTACCTGAGCGAAGTCTTCTCTTAGCTGAGCGATTTGTGCTAATACCTGAGCGGATTCTCTCCTTGGCCGAGCAATTCTCTTTGTTACCTGAGCGATTCATTCTGGTTCCTAAGAATCGACTTTCAAATTAAGTGGAAAAATGTAATCCTGCCCATCTTCATCAAAAGTTAACAACATCATTTATAAAAATTTAGAAAGAAGGTTATGTATGAACATTTCTGCGATAATAAAATTAACTGTTTCAATGGCACTCTTTGGCTCAATCGGATTTTTTACTGTTCATACTGGCGTGCCTGCGACCGAGCTAGTATTTATCAGATGTATTTGCGCTACCCTCTTTCTAGGAGGACTATGGCTCATCACTGGTGGACATAAAACAGAGGTATGGGATAAAAATGAAATAGTACGAACACTTATTTGTGGCGTCTTTATCGTCTTAAATTGGGTATTTTTGTTTAAGGCCTTTGAGGAAATGTCGATTTCCATTGCGATTTCTATCTATAATTTAGCACCCATTTTTGTTTTAATTTTTGGCGCATTATTTTTAAAAGAAAAAATGACAATCCAGGCACTCCTTGCAACAGTCACTTGTTTTATAGGAAGCATGTTTATTATCGGCTTAAATAATTTTTTGTCACTCTCTGAGTTTATGAAATCAGGCTTTATTTGGGCATTACTGTCTGCTGTATTTTACTCGTTTACAATGCTAACAAGTAAGACGATTACAAAGCTTAGTTCCTATGCATTAACCTATATTCAAACAACAGTTGGAATTATCATTCTCTTACCATTTATAGATTTTTCACTGTTTGAAGGATTAACGTCAACCAATTGGCTATATATTTTAGGGACAGGCTTTATTCACACAGGCTTTGTTTACTATTTATTCTTTGATAGCATTCGTAGTCTCTCTACAATTCTAGTTTCTGTTTTAGTATTTGTAGACCCAGTAGTGGCCATCTTGCTCGATATGTTGTTGCTTGATTTTATGCCAAGCCTTATGCAAACAATGGGGATATTATTAATTTTCGGGGGTATTTTTTATACCATCTACGTACCAAAGAAAAAACGTGTGTCTCATACTTCGACTTAAACCAAATAGAGGAGGTTTTTCATGAGTAAGCTTTATACGATTGGTGAATTATTAATAGATTTTACACCTACTGAACACTTTAATTTCCATGCTGAAGTTGAGCACTTTGCTAAAAATGCAGGTGGTGCTCCTGCCAATGTTGCAGCTGTTTGTGCAAAACTGGGACAAGAGACCGCCCTCCTCACGCAAGTCGGCCAAGATACCTTTGGAGATTTTCTTGTGGACACGTTAAAACAGGCTGGTGTCGATACAAACTACATTATGCAAACTAATGAGGGTGAAACAAGTCTAGCCTTTGTATCACTGGCGAAAGATGGAAGCCGCGATTTTTTATTTTATCGACATCATGCAGCAGATTTGCTTTACAGTAAAGAGCAGCTTCCAGCTAATCTATTAACAGCAAAGGATATTCTTCATTTTTGTTCAATTAATTTAGTGGAAAGCCCTATGAAAGAGGCACACATAACCTTAATAGAGCAGGCACATCAAGCAGAATGTCTTGTGTCATTTGATCCCAATGTCCGTTTACCATTATGGCATGATGACAAGGCATGTCGTCAAACCATTTTGGAATTTATCCCAAAAGCTCATATTGTAAAGCTATCCGAAGAGGAGCTTTTGTTTTTAACAGCGATTACGGACGAAGAAAAAGCAGTTCACACATTATTTCAAGGAAAAGTACAAGTCCTGATAATTACTCGTGGAGTAGAGGGTGCAAGTCTTTTTACTAGAAAGCTACATGTCAGAGTGCCAGCTGACATGGTCCACACGATTGATACTACTGGAGCGGGTGATGCCTTTATTGGCGCTGTCTTAAGCATTTTTCTTAACCAACAGATAACAGTTGGAAAACTAATCGATTTTTGTGAGCAGTATGCCGTACCTCTTCTGACATTCGCTAATCGTTATGCTGGAGCCTCAACTGAAAAGTATGGTGCTATCGCTTCTTATCTAACAAAGCATGAACTGTCATTTGACTATGATACTTTCTTTTAATTTATTTCAAGAATATGTAACCCTCGTTTAATGCACTACCACTGAAAAGCGCAAGAAATCAATTTTAGAAAGGCTGATTTCTCGCGCTTTTTAAGGTTTTGACTAGCCTCTACTTTTCACTAATAAAATGTTGTATGTCATCTGATAAAATGGCCGTTTCTGACGGATACCAAAAATATGTATTACCATCATAGTGAACACTGTATTTATAGGTTATGGGTTCATCCGTATATAAGATGATCTGATAGCTTATTGGATCTCCAGTGCTTGTATTCGGTTGAAATGCTGGAGCCTCTTTACTGTTCGAAAGGATTTCTAAGAAGTTCTCAATTCCAGCTTTATCCTCAATAGTAGCTATCTGCTGATTACCTGCCGGTGTTGCTGATTTATATATTTCTATCTTTTTAACTTGTTCTAATGAAACATCATCAAAGTGCCATTTATACTTTGAATTATCCATTGCAAAATAGATCCGATAACCATTTATAGCAGCTTCGTCCTTGACAGCGATGATATTGTCTTTCCCTTTAATGGAGTAAAGTTTAGTCCCTTTCTCATGAAACGCAGCATCTCCATCTTTTAATTGATAGGATGGATTTGAAACATTATCTGCTACTTTAAAGCGAACTTCCCCTATTTCTTTTTCTATGAATGATGCATCGGCTATTTCACTATTGTGAACACCATTATATTCCTGACCATCCCATTGGATAAAATCTACCCAATCAATTACTGCTTGACCGCCCATAAAAGGTTGACATCCTGCTAAGTATATTAAAAGAAAACTAAGCATTATCCATTTTTTCATCACCATCACCCCTTTAGAATATAGCAAGAAGTTGGAATAAGTGCACCACCATCCGTAAAATATGGAGGTTGTTTCTTTATGAGATTCTAAGAAGGTCTGGATTGTCAATTACTCGTAACTTCAATGCCTCAGCTTTTAACTTACATCTTCATTTGAGCATGCTCAGATACCACCTAACATTATCAACATTTTTCCTTTATTCCTTTTTGATTATTTTTGAATGCTTGAATAGCTTTCGACATCTGCCAATTTTTTAGCGGCCTTTACACCCGTAAGTATCGCTTCCTCCATCACTTTTGTTGCTAAGTGACCTATATAATCAACTGGATAGGCTCTAGTTCCTGTACCTAGTACAAAAATCGTATCACCATCCAGCATGGTATGAACAGGATATATTGTCCGTGCAAGAGCATTTTGAGTGAGCTGTGCAATTTTTTTTGCCTCTGCTTTCGTAAGCTTGGCATTTACTGCAACTACACCAATAGTCGTGTTTGTACCAGACAATGCTTCTGATTGCACATGCTCCTCTAAATAAGCACAACAATCAATCCATTCTGCTGTTTCCTTATTCCATGCACCTGCTAGCGTTTTTCTAGTAAAAGGATCTTTTACATCTCCAACAGCATTGACAGCAACAATGGCACCAACCACTAGATCGCCTTTGCCAGCGATCGAAGCACTACCTAGTCCTCCCTTCATGCAAAACTGAGGACCTGCTAATTTCCCAACAGTAGCACCATACCCAGCACCTGTATTGCCATTTAAAAATAATCCCACTCTGGCATTTTTAGCGGCTTCATAGCCCATTGCAGCAGTAGGTCTTGTTTTGGGATTACCTATAAACAAATCAAATAGTACAGCACTTGGAACAATTGGTACTTTGGCAATTCCTGTATCCACACCAATATCCTGTTCCTCTAGAAATTGCATAATTCCAGTCGCTGCATCCAGTCCAAATGCACTACCTCCAGATAAGCTAATAGCATGTACACGATCAATTTCATTGATTGGATCCAATGCATCTGTTTCACGAGTGCCTGGAGCAGAGCCTCTTACATCAACACCACAAACTGCACCATTCTCTACTAAAATAGCTGTACAGCCTGTTATACCTTCCTTATTTTCCGAATGTCCCACCTTTACGCCAGGTACATCTGTAATATTTCCTAACATGGATAGACACCTCAACTTTGAATAGATTAAATATTCTAATTATTTTATATAAAAACAAGTACACGTTGTTATTTTCCAATACACCCCCTTTCGCATTTTCACGGAAGATAATTAAGGAAATCATCATTTACTAGAAGTTCCAGCAGATTAATAGCATTCATTTCTATAACTTTACTAATATCACATAAAATCCTTTTCATATTTCCAGTTCATTCAATGGTATCATACAACCTTGCTGTAGTTACTAATCTGAGCTCAAGGAAAATAGTTGTTTCGATTTATGAACCGTGCCAGCGATGTACACTCCAATTGAGAGATGTCTCACCTTTTTTGGTTATAACCTCTTTTAGAGCTTTTCTCTCTCTTTTTTGAGCATCTACTCTTTTCGAACAGGTCAAACTTTTCCCTAAGGAAAAACCAACACCATATTTAAACAACAGTAGTTCAAAGAGATGCTGGTTTATATTATTATTGTTGACGAGATTCGGTCATTTGCTTCCACACAGAGCCTTTTGCTTCCTCGCCCTGTTCAATTCGTGCAATCGCCATTTTTACTTGTAGCTTTACCTCAAATTCTTTATCGTCTTCTGCAGCCTCTAATGAAGGTAATGATTGCTCAGTACCTACCTCATATAAATACATGGCTGCCCGCCAGCGTACAAGCTTGTTTTTATCTTGTAAGGCAAGCTGCATAGCGTTCTCAAATTCCACAAACCCCAGGTCACTCATACAATCTCCTGCTGTTCGGCGTACAGCTGCACTTTTATCCTGTAATGCCTTTTCCAAATACGGCACAACCGACACATCTTCAATCATACCTAAATAAACAGTAGCCAGTCGTCGAATCGACATTTGCTCGTCCTGTAAAGCTACATCTAATAGAGGTAAGTCATTGAGCTCTGGATCTGCCATTTGGTCTAGCAGTTGGAAACGTTTCTCCCATTCTGGTTGCATAAACTGCTCAACCGTTATTTTTAGCTTGTCGGGTTTTATAGCTGTTTTTTCATCATCATTAATGACTGCAACAATTTCTTCTACACGTTCTGCTGAATAAGTGACATCGATCTCTTGCTTGACCGCTTCTGCAATTTCCTCAAGTTCACCATAACGCACGCCATAGTCAATCCACTTACGTTGGAAGATATAATTTTCATCGTCTGCAGTCTCAATAATTTTATTGAAAGCTTCCACAAAGCGTTCACCACAGCTTACACGGTGCTCTCGTTGATTATCAAATACCTTTACTTGTAGTGGCACCTGCTTATAAAACTGGACATGGACGTAAACTTCACCATAAAATTCATTAGCAGCATGTATTTCATTTTCTTCCTGTACACTATCTTCGCCTAAAACTTGACGAATGCTTGCTAAAATACCTTCCCATGCATATTTCGCATTACGTTCGACTGCAAAAAAATCAGCTACATGATAAACACCCTTGACCCCTTCGATTGCCAAAATTGCTGCTGCTTCACCAGTTGCTTCATTTTTATTATCTTTTGTAAAATTATAGCTTTTTCCAAATGGTAATTCTGTGTCCACGACAATCTTCATTGAATTAGGGCTTGGTGTCGGTTCAATTGTTATAATCTTCATGTCTAATCGCTCCTTATCCATTCACAATTTCTTCTAAATAAGACCATCTTTCAATCAAATATTCATACTGGGCATTAAGCTCTTCCAGCTTTGCCGTTAATTCCTGTAGCATTGTAAAATCTGAGCCAGCATTAGCAATTCCTTCTTCAGCCACCATAATGGCAGTCTCTGTTTTTTCAATATCGTCTGAAATCGTTTCCCACTCTTTTTGCTCTTTAAAGGATAGCTTCTTCTTGTCCGATTTTGGCTTTTCCGTTTTTGTTTTTTCCGCTTTTGGTGCCTCTACTTTTACAGTAGCCTCCTGCTCACGTTTTACCAAATACTCACTGTAAAGATCCAGCGTCTCCTCTACCTGACCCTGTCCATCTAATATCCATAGCTTTTTCGCAATTCGGTCTAGGAAGAAGCGGTCATGAGAAATCGTGATAACAACACCAGGGAAATGTTCGATAAAATCTTCCAGCACACCCAATGTTTCAATATCCAAATCATTGGTAGGTTCGTCTAGTAATAGAACATTCGGCTGCTCCATTAATAAACGTAATAAATGGAGGCGTTTACGTTCCCCACCAGATAATTTACCGATTGGTGTTCCATGTCCATGCAACGGAAACAAGAATCGTTCAAGCATTTGAGCAGCAGAGTATCGTACCCCCTCTGCATCTGTAATATCGTTAGAGGCCTCACGAATATATTCAATCATGCGCTCATTTTCATTCATTTTCGGTAAAGTCTGCTTGAAATGTGCTAGTTTTACTGTTGAGCCAACAAGAATTTCACCTATATCTGGTGTCAGCTCTCCTGCTAGCATGTTCAATAAAGTGGATTTCCCTACTCCATTCGCACCAATAATACCGATACGATCACCTTGCTGGAGTATAAATGAAAAATCTTCAAGAATCTTTTGCTGTCCAAATGCCTTTGAAATATTTTCAGCCTCTAATACTTTACGACCAAGTCGTGTAGTAGCAAGCCCCATCTCTAACGAAACATCCTCTGTTTTACGCTCTAGGTTTTCTTCAAGCTGCTCAAAACGCTGAATACGTGCCTTTTGTTTTGTTGAACGTGCTTTTGCGCCACGACGAATCCATTTTAATTCTGAACGATAGCGATTGCGGTCTTTTTGGGCAGAGGCTGCTCTCATTTCTTCTCGGATAGCACGTCCCTCTAAATAATCCCCATAATTCCCTGTATGACGATACAACGTTTGATTAGCTAGCTCGTAAATATGCGTTGATAATTCATCTAAAAAATAACGATCATGGGTAATAAAGATAACGGCCCCTTTTAATCGTAAAACCATTTCTTGTAACCATTCCGTTGATTGTACATCTAAATGGTTGGTAGGCTCATCCAATAAATAAAGATCTGCAGGCTCAATTAACACCTTCGCTAAAGCTACCCGTTTTTGCTGACCACCTGATAATGTTAATACCTCTTTATCGAATGTCTCAATGCCCAGCTTCGTTAGAGCTGTTTTCGCCAGTGCATTGACATCCCATGCCTGCTCTTCATCCATACGCTGCTGTAAGCTAAACAGTGTTTTTTGCAGGCTTTCCGAGTTAGGATTTGAAGCAAGCGCCGCTACTATTTCCTCATATTCACGATTCAACTTTAAAATTGGAGAATCGCCTGCAAACACAGCCTGTAAAACTGTTTCCCCGCTTGTAAATGTTGGCTCCTGTGGCAAATAAGCAATTCGATATTTATTAGGTCTGTCCACATTCATCGAATCCGCTTCAATCTGCCCAGCTATTATGGACAATAAAGTGGATTTTCCCGTTCCATTAATACCGATTAAGCCAGTACGCTCTCCCTCATAGATTGTAAATTCAATATTTTGAAAGAGCGTTTTATCGCCCACCGTTTTTGTTAAATTTTGTACAATTAAATGACTCATTCCACTTTTCCATCTCTTTCACACTTAATATGTAGTCGTATTATTGATATCCATTATTAATCATAACACCAAACGACTGGTAAACAAAGAACAACAAACTGAACGGTATAGGTCTAACATGAACGTGCTTAGCATTGTCGAATTTCTTTTATAAAATTTTAGGGACGCTAGTGGTGGATTTCTTTCTACGAATCATCCTCTATAATCATTACATGGGACTGTACAAAATTTTGAAAACAACTTAATCAAGACTATATGTAATAAATAAGGCATAGGTGTGCAATTTTAATGCGACACCTATGCCTTATGGGGTTTCCATTGCCTGTAACGTGAAGATTGATTACAAGCAATAGGAGAGCTTGTTTTTTCATTAGGAATAAACAACTATTTCAGCTTCACTTTATTGACCAATTTCCTTTTGTAACTGCTGTAAAAAGCCTTCCATAAACTGATGGCGTTCATTAGCCATTTGCTTGCCCTTATCGGTTGTCATTAAATCCTTTAAGAATAAAAGCTTCTCGTAGAAATGTGTGACTGAGGATGTATTTTTAGTACGATATTCCTCCTCCGTCATATTTGTTCGTGCTTGCTCTGTTGTATCATATAGTTTCCGACCCTTCGCACCTCCATAAGCAAATGTGCGTGCGATTCCAATGGCTCCAATAGCATCTAAGCGATCTGCATCTCGTACTATTTTTGCTTCAATAGAAGTTGCTTCAAGCTCATTGCCCCCATTAAATGATACTTGAGCAATACAATCTCGAATATGCTGCTTTTTATCTTCACTTAATGTTAACTCTGCAATTAGCTGATTTTCTTGCTCTTTACTATTGGTATACTTTTTATCACTTACATCATGCAGCAGCACAGCAATTTTTACGACTTCCGCATCTGCTGTTGGCTCACTATGTAAAATGTCCACTGCATTTTGGTAAACACGTTCAATATGCTGAAAATCATGGCTGGCATCAAACTGCTCATAAATGCCTCGTACTTTATCCATTAAATCATTCATGTTCTTCATTCAGTCCCTTCTTTTGCTATTATACTGATAAGTGATATTCTGCATCAATCAAAAACAAGACAAACAAATGATTTCAATTGACTAATTTTTCAGAATATTATATGATAAATACACAGAACAACTTTGTTCTGTATCTCACTATTTCAATGTACGATAACTATGTTCTTCACAGATTATTTAACTAACTTCAGCGGGCTTACAATTGAATATCGTGTTACAAGATGATGTATGTAAATTTAAACCAATCATCTAAGAAAACAAATAAAAGTGAACACTTTCCCTTAGAAATTCTTTGTTTTAACCCGCATAGTGCTTGTACAAGATGAAATAGGTGAGCAATCCGCTAGGCTTGTTTTCACGACCAGAAAGCTTTCATCATATGTTGCAAGTGTACATTACTTTTGTCATTAATTGATGTTGCCTTCTTTTATTCAATAACGGAATAAGTATGAACGTAGCTCCTCCCTTTAATGAAAAAGGTGTACAATAATTTGCTGACATTATGAGAATAGCTGACTCATTAGAGTTGTGTGAACAATAAAAGATAATTTATTTAGGCAAATTTTTTCGAGTATCATTTAAGCCATAGAAGAAGTATTATGCTATGAAGGAAGTAGGAACGATTTTTATGTACTGTTATACCCACCCGCTGGAGGGACAATAAAAGCTGCCCATCTCACTTACATGTAGATGAAGGCAGCTTTTATTAATTAGATTACTCTCTTATATTATTTCCTTCATTTCTATAGTTCCTTACCAATAACCGTGTCAATTTCCTGTAGCAGCTCGGCATTTTTCATCGTAGTGCTTAAATTTAAATGGCTTTGATCAACTTGAATAACAGCTATATGCATGCCTTCTTTGATACTAGCACTTGGTACAGGTACCATCCCTTCAATATCAAATGTCATTATTAAATCTGGAAATCTCGATTGGATGGTTTCTACCTTTGCTAAGGTCATATATTCATTCCAGAAAGTTAATTCAACATCTCCAACAGTTAAGCTGCCCACATCAAAGCCATTTTCCTTTGTAAGAGAAAAATCCTTCACTCTTCCAGATACGATATGCTCGCCATTTAACAGATGAATAATATTTTCTAATTTTTCATCCATTGTTCGCCCGCTTAAAAAGCTGTATCCAAGCTCAATTGCGGTAGATATTGCATTTGGTGCACCGTGTTCCTTTAAATAGCCTATTGTTACTGGATTACGAGTTACCGCTACCAATCCTCCAGCTAGAATAGATGCATGACGAACTGTTTTTGCTGTGTTTTGTAAATTTCCTTCAGCAAAGCCTTGAATAGCGTATTCATTTTTTCCACCTGCATAAAATTGAACGGATTGATAATCTTGTTGCTCATGTAGGTTTAGGGAACCCATAATACCAGTCGGGTGGGCTCGTCCATTACAAGGGGCATCAACGACTGGTACGTTCAGTAATACTGATTGTAACCAGCCATTGATTGTCGTTATAGCACCATTTTCATTCGTAATAATTCCTTTTAATCGATGATCCATATACGCATTCATCTGTTGATAGCTCCAGCATAGCTGTTCATTGGATACATATTGTTCTTCTGCTGAAGGTGCTCCAACCATTGCTACACAGGCTACTAAATCTTCATGATTTAATGCCGTTATATCGATAAGTTGAGGTTTTCCAGCTGCGAAAATCTCCTCCACTAGCTTTAAACCTTCCTCAAGAAGACCACCACCACCGCCTCCTAGGATTGCACCTCCATAAACAGCGGCTAAACCATCCTCATACGTTAACACCTTTACCATCTACCCTTACTCCTTTCTATTTTCCTATTTTAAGAATGGAAGAGAAGAAGCTATATAAAGCGTCTCCAGCTATAACACCTGCTGCAAAGACGGTCATTTCAGACTCTCTCTTACCTTTCGTTACAGAAGTGAAAATAACACGAAGTAAAATACCGACTAATACAGCCCAACCAGCTATAGGATTAATAAGTAATAAACCAGTCGCAAACAGAATACCCATTTGTCTCTTTGAACCGCCAATTAATTGAATCAATGCCCCAGGAATCGCCCAGATCAATAGCTGCTTTGCTACGTCTCCAGTCACTCCAGATTGGATAGTGGCTGCGTATACATGGTTGACAGGTGCTACTAAATCCTGTGCAAAATAAGATTGGTATGAAAGTAAAACGACTACTGCAGAAATTGAAAAGGCAAGCATACCTGCAATCATTTGCTGTTTACGCCCTTCTTTTTCTAATGCAGGATCACTGCCATTTCCACGTAGGATAAAACCTGTTTTCAAGTCGTAGCCCATATCCGCAAATGCTACCCCTGTCGCCGCACTATAGCCAGCTAACAAAGCAAGAGCTGGTGCCGGGAAACCAATTAGTATTCCGACAATTAGTGTGATAAACGCTACTGCGAATGCGGGGAACCAGCCTGCATGCATCGCAGCAATCCCAACGATAAGTTCGTGAACAAAAGCTGCAATTGTTGCGAAAATGATAAAGCCTATGAGCATTCCAAAGGACATATGTGAAATAATACCACCTAATAAAGCAATCAATAACGAAATCGCTAAATAAGCAATAAAGCCTACACCAAAACCTTGTCGAATTTCTTTTTGATCTTTCGAATAGATTAATTCTTCTGACTTTTTGGTCGATCTTTTACTTAGTAAAGTAAAAGCAACCTGGAAAAGGGCTACAATGCCCGCACCAATCATAATGCCATGCGGAATATAATATTCATTTAAATCGACATTAAATAATTGGACAGAATAGCCTCTTAGTAAAAGACCAATTCCAAACATTGTAAGTGCCCAAATATTCCCGATAAACGCTACCCCAAAAGCTGACATCGGAATTTTAAGAACAGACCCCACGATACCGATTAACACACCACCAATTAAAACCTTTGCATTTTTACCGCCTTTATCGCCAGCCTTTATAGCTTCAGCTGTTGCAATCCCTGGTGGCCAAGTACCTGTTGCTGGGAAAATCTTTGTATCAAAAAATTTATATAATAATAAAGCATCCACAAACATCGCTAAAATAACACCAATAAACAAAGGCAATACTAAATTTTCATACCCTAAAACATACGGAATACCGATTGGTAACATTAGGCTACTCGCTGCACTAAAAGTAGCCGATGATATCGCCGTTTGTATAATATTTTGTCTATGCACGGATTTGAAAGCAATTAGCTTACCAATTGGAATTCTTCCTAGAATCATCGCAAATATAGCCCCAATGATGGATGTATTAGCAGAAATCCCTAAAGTCGTAATCAGCTGTATCCCAATAATTGCCCCTACTACAGATGTTAAGACGATCATTAGTAGAGTTACAGGCTCCAAAGCCCGCGGATGTAATACTTTATTATTCATAGTGTCAGCTCCCCTATTGTTGTTATAGTTTAGATATGTGAGATTGAACTTGATGAGCAATTTTCACTAACTGTTCAAGCATGTATTTCTCCCTTTGTTCGTCAATGTCATATACTAATCCAGAAATCGTCAAAGATGCCATGATTTCTTTCTTATAGTTGAATAATGGTACACTTATACCAAAAGCATGTTCATTGTACTCCCCTACAGTAACACACCACTTATTTTGTCGTATGGATTGTAGCTCCTCTTGTAAATTGTCAAGAAGCTTTTTATGTTCCTCTTCAGATTGCTTTTCATGAAAATAGGCTAACAATTCAAGCTGTCTTTCTTTGTCTAAATAGGCAAACATAACTTTACAGGAAGCACCGATATAAAGCGGTGTTTTTGTTCCTAATGACACCGCATATTTTATATTCTTATTACTTTCAGCAATTTTTGTTGTGACACCATACTCATTATCCATATAAGTTAGAAATACTGATTCATTGATTTCACTTGCAAGACTTTGCATCAATTCATAAATTGTAAAATGTGGGTCACTTGTATTGGAGAGAGCATCATGAAATATAAACATTTTATAACCTAATTTATATTTTTTTGTGGCTTCATCCTGTAATAAATACCCTGCTTCTGTAAATGTATTGATTGTTCTTTGTACAACACTTGTATGCAGGTTTGTCATGCGTGAAATTTCACGTACACCTAATGCGCTTTCTGTAGTTGCAAAGCATTCTAGTATATCCAATGAGTTTTTTAATGTCTTGACAGTCATGTATATATTTCTCCTTTTATGCGTTTTGGTAACCGTAACGTTTTTCAGCTACCTCTAAAGAAATATATCCATTTAATAGATCTTTTTCAATTGCTTTTGTACTTCTCTCTTTTGGATTGCCATAGCCTCCCCCTGTTGCTGTGACAAGCTCAATACAATCTCCTTTCTGTAATTCATAATTGGCAAGTACTCCTACTGGTCCCACCTTAGTACCATCTTTTTTATGAATAATCAGATAGTTATGTGAGCCTTCCTCACCATCATTTAAGCCAAATGGTGCAAATTGATGTCTACCTAAGTTGACAGAAACCTTTTGGCCATCCTGATTAACGGTATAAACTCGGCGTACACCTAAGCCACCTCTAAATTGTCCTGCACCAGCACCATCGCAATTTAAGCTATATTCATCAATCTGAATTCCATATTTTGTCTCCGCAATTTCAACCGGAAGATTATACGTTTCTCCATCTCCCATACAATATTGCCCACTTTGACCATCCTCATCATTTGACGCTCCCCAACCACCTACTGAAGGTTCAACGATTAAGAAGGACTCATTGTTTTCAGGATTTTTGCCTGTTAAGATAAATGTACAAACCGACTGTAAATGTCCTGCTGATAATCTTTCTGGTAAATGAGGAGCAAGTGCCTTCCAAATTAAATCTGCTGCTCCAATACGTGCCTCAAAGTTCATCGATACAGGATGTGGACGTTTGGCTGATACAATTGAATTTTCATCTGTAAGAATCGTTAAGCGTTTAAAGACTCCTTCATTAATCACATCAATATCGCCAAGTAATGCTAAGAACATTACACGAACACTAGCCATTAAACCAAATTGTGAGCAGTTTACTGGCACATTCACGGCAGGATGTGAGCCTCTAAAGTCACAAATAAATTCTTCATCACTAATCGTTACTTTCACTTTAATTGGATAAGGTCCGCCTTTTAATGGATCACCTTCAATAAAGTCCTCCGCATAAAATTCACCTTTTGGTAGATGTTGAAGCTCAAGCTCTACAATCTTTTCACCCTTGTCCAATAATTTTTGAATGGACAACTTCACCGATTCAGCACCAAATTTCCGACAAAGCTCTGCAATCCGTTTTTCACCTGTTTTTAAGGCTGCTACTTGTGCAAACATGTCTCCAATAGAAAGCTCTGGTAGACGAACATTCGTAGAAATAATTTCATAAATGCCTTCATTGAGCTCACCCTTTTGATAAAGCTTTACACCTGGTAGCTGAAGACCTTCCTGATAGATTTCATTCGAATTACTTGTAAATGAGCCAGGATCCATCCCACCTACTTCGGTCCAGTGCGCTTTATTTGCAGAATAAGCAATAATATCTCCATTGTAGAAAATCGGTAAAACCAATCCTACATCCGATAAATGCGACCCTCCTCCAACATAAGGGTCATTTATAATGATGACATCACCTTCATGGAGCTTTTTCCCATTATCATATTTTTCAATGACACGTTGAACCATTGGACTTAGCATCCCAATAAAGCTTGTTACACCATTCCCTTGGCTAATTAAATTACCCTTAGCATCTGTTAAACCACAGGCATAATCTAAAACCTCATAGATAACGGGACTCATGGATGAGCGAGCTAATGCAACAAACATCTCATCTCCAATAGCCAGCAATGAATCCTGAATAATTTCTATAGCAAAAACATCTTTTTTCATGTGTTATTTCCCCTCCATCTCTACAATTAGATTGCCGTATTTATCTATTTCAATAGATTGTTTTTCATTTATCACAACTGTAGATGTAGGATTTTCCACAATAGCAGGACCAGTAATTACATAGCCAGGTGCTAATTTTTGTTGATCGTAGACATTAACCTCTACCCAGCCTGTTTCTTTGACGTATAACTTTCGTGTTGCTTTTATACATGTAGAAGCGTCAATATGTGAGAAATCTAACTCTTTAAACTGTACAGCTTCATCTTTCCCATAAATTGTGAGGTGTAAGTTCACTAGCTCTATTGGTGTGTCTGGTAAATCAAAAGAGAACTCCTGTTTATGTTTGATATGGAATGCTTCTGCTAATTCAGCTAGCTCTTCTTCATGAATCGTAATATTTGATGCATTCAATTTAACAGCATGCTCTTGACCTTTATAGCGCAAATCATAATTTATCTCGAAATAATAATGTTCCTTTGATAAAGGTGCATCTGCATAAGCATTTTCAATAGCTTCATCAATATTTTTTTGAATAGCGGCTAGATGATGTTGATCAAACTTCATTAAGCTTGTTTGAATATAATCTTGTCGGTATTCCGTCATCATCATCCCCAATGCTGAAAAGACTGATGAACCATATGGAATAATGACTTTCTTCATGCCCAGTTCTTGAGCCAAATTAATCGCATGTAGTGGACCCCCGCCCCCAAAGGCAACCATTGTAAAATCTTCAGGGTCATAGCCTTTACGAATAGAAATTAGCTTAAGCGCATTTAGCATATTAGAATTAGCAATATCTAAAATTCCTTGCGCTGCTTCTTCTGCTGTCACATTAAACGGTTTCGCGATTTCTTCAGTTAGTGCCTTCTCTACTTTGTCAATTGACACTGGATTATCGAAGTTTTCTAATGATAATCTTCCTAAATAGACATTTGCATCTGTAATTGTTGGTTGCGTATTGCCTAAGCCGTAAGCAACGGGGCCTGGATTTGCACCAGCAGAATCTGGACCAACCTTTAAGGAGCCGAATTGATCGACACGTGCAATGGAACCACCACCATTACCAATTTCAACAATATCAACAACAGGTGTTTTAATAGGATACCCAGCAAATTTTTCATTTCTTTCAATATAGTAATCTGTTGTAACATTTACTTTTCCTTCTGTAATGAGTGAACATTTTGCTGTCGTCCCACCAACATCAAAAGCGATAATATTCGATTCATTTAGCAGTTGGCCTAATTTCGCTGCTCCAAACATACCTGCAACAGGACCTGATTCTACTAGGTTAATTGGCAGTTCCATCGCTTTATCAAAGCTTGTTGTACCACCATTCGATTGCATAATTTTCAAATGATCTGTTATACCAATCGTGCTTAATTTTTCTTTTAAGTTTTTTAAATAAGCATGTGCAATTGGCTTTACATATGAATTTAAAACAGTAGTGTTTGTTCTTTCGTATTCTCTATATTCTTTAATCGTTTCGCTTGAAAGTGTGATATACACCTCTGGCCAAAGCTTTACAATTTCTTCTTTTAGCTGTAGTTCATGAATTGGATTTTTATAGCCATGAATCAACGAAATGGCAATAGCCTCTACACCTAATTCCTTAAATTTTCGAACGATTTCTCCGACTTCCTCGGTATTAAGCGCTTTCATAATATTTCCTTTAAAATCGATGCGTTCATCAATTTCTTGTCGTAAATAACGCTCTACAAAAGGTTCTGGTTTTTTATACTTAAAATTATATAAGTCTGGACGGTTACCACGAGCAATCTCTAATACATCACGGAAGCCTTTCGTTGTAATTAACCCAACTATGCCTCCTTTTCTTTCTGTTAATGTATTAATAATGACTGTTGAACCATGAATAAATGATTCAATTAATGAATCTTCCGTCACATGTCGCCCTAATACATTTAAAATACCGTCCTCGAAATGACCTGGAGTGGTATGTTCCTTGTCAAAATGAAGATTTCCCTTCTCATCTGTGTAAACTAGGTCAGTAAAAGTACCGCCAATATCTGTTGCGATTTTCAAGTCCTCATCCCTCCTTGTTCCTATTATCGGAACAGTGTTCCAATTAATAATTAAATAAATTATATTTAAAAGAAAAAGAAAATTCAATGTATTTTTTAAATAAAAATTCATTTGACAATTAAATTTATGGTAAAAATCCACTTTTTCTTACCATTGTTGGGTAGTTGTTTATAAAAAACACCAAATATTACATTATATAAATCTGCCTTTATAGGTAACAAAAACACAAAAAGACCCTAGTCATAAACCAGAGTCAGCTACATAATAAGTTTAATCAGCTCATATCCTTTTTTAGGAAAGGATGATTATCTATGAAAAGCCTTTTAGAAAATATAAGCTTGTTAGAAAACATTTATGAATTATCTATTGCCGTACTTCTTCTATGTTCCCTGTTTACTGTAAGACTTCTTAAAAAAATAAAGCGAGAAAGAAAGCTTTCTGTCTTTGAATTTACAATGAATATGCTCATTCGAATAGCCATTTTTTTATGGCTAACTAGTTTCTTACTTATTCAATATGGTGCCTATCTACCTTTGAATTTTTGAAAAATAGTAAAAGCTGCCCTTTCTAACTTAAAAGGAGCAGCTTTACCATATTATATTATTTAGAACAACCCTATTGCATGGCCCTCATTATCCACATCCATACGCAATGCTGCTGGTGCTTTTGGTAAGCCTGGCATTGTCATAATGTCACCAGTTAAGCAAACTAAGAAGCCTGCACCTAGCTTTGGAATAACCTCACGAATTGTTACCGTGAAGCCCTCTGGACGACCGAGTAAATTTGGTTGATCGGATAAAGAATATTGCGTTTTTGCCATACAAATCGGGAGCACATCCCAGCCAAATTTTTCTATCTGGGCGATTTGTTTTTTCGCTTGGTCGGTAAATTGTGCATCTTTTCCACCATATACCTTTTGTACGATGGTACGAACTTTTTCTTCGATGGATTCTGTTTCATCGTATAAAGGGGAGAAGTTGTTTTCTTCATCTAAAACAGCTAATACTTGTTCAGCTAAGGCAAGACCGCCTTTACCTCCCTCTTCCCAGACATTTGTACGGGCAATGCGCACATGATTCATTTTACACCAATTTAGGACTGCCTCTAACTCGGCTTCTGTGTCTGTTATAAATCGATTTAATGCGATAATCGGTTCAACGCCAAATGCACGAATTGTCTCAACATGTTTCGCTAAATTTTCGATTCCTTGTAGTAGGGCAGCAACATTTTCCCCTACAAGCGCTGTTTTCGCAACACCGCCATGCATTTTTAAAGCTCGGATCGTTGCTACAATAACAACAGCACTTGGTTTAAAGCCGGCTTTACGTGCTTTAATATTCATGAATTTCTCAGCACCTAAATCAGAGCCGAATCCAGCTTCTGTAATCACTATATCCGCTAACTTACGAGCAGTTTGTGTCGCCATAATCGAGTTACAGCCATGTGCAATATTAGCAAATGGTCCACCATGTATAATTGCAGGTGTGCCCTCAAGTGTTTGTACTAAGTTTGGTTTAAAGGCATCTTTTAATAATAGTGTTAAGGCACCCTCTACTTGCAGATCACGTACAAATACAGGCTCACGCTCAAATGTGTAGCCAATTACAATACTTGCTAAACGCTCACGTAAATCTTCTATGCTTGTCGCTAAACAAAAGACAGCCATAATTTCTGAAGCAACTGTAATGTCAAAGCCATCCTCACGCGGCATCCCTTGAACAGGACCACCTAGACCAACGACTACTTTTCGCAGTGTTCGATCATTTAAATCCATCACACGCTTCCAAATGATACGACGTGGATCAATGTTTAACACATTGCCTTGATGGATATGATTATCTATAAAGGCTGATAATGCATTGTTGGCAGTTGTAATCGCATGGAGATCACCAGTAAAATGTAAATTAATATCCTCCATCGGAACAACCTGTGCATATCCACCACCTGTTGCGCCACCCTTTACCCCCATTACTGGACCTAGGGACGGCTCACGCAAAGCCACAACTACATTCTTATCTAACTGATGAAGAGCATCCGCCAGTCCAACGGTTACAGTTGACTTTCCTTCCCCCGCTGGAGTAGGACTAATCGCTGTTACTAAAACTACCTTTGCATCCTCACCGTGTGCTGTAATTTTTAATGGATCAATTTTTGCCTTGTAGCGTCCATATTGCTCAAGGGCATCCTCTGGAATACCGGCTGTTTTCGCAATATCCGTAATAGGCTTCATAACCGCTTGACTCGCGATTTCTAAATCTGTTAATGGTTGATTTTTCGTTGTCATTTGGCATCCTACTTTCTATGTTGTTCAACTTCATTATAGACTTTATTGTGAAAGAAAACATAGTTAGTTATGCAAGCAATTCGACAATCAATTGACAACTTTGCTCAATTCATGTATGTTCTTAATGAAAATGCATTTTTTCACATTTTCTCAATTATGTCAAACTTAATTGATGAGTTTTACATTCAAGCGCATTGGAGGCGAATGCTTATGCAACAGGGAATCGTAAAGTGGTTCAATAATGAAAAGGGTTATGGCTTTATTGAATGTGATGATGGAGAAGATGTATTTGTACATTTTACGGGGATCCAAGAGGAAGGCTTCCGTACACTTGAAGAAGGTCAAAAAGTTTCATTTGATGTGGTGGAAGGCAATCGAGGACCACAGGCGTCAAATGTTGTGAAATTATAAGCGTAAAGGAGCTGTTCTTCCAAAATGAACAGCTCCTTTTTGTTTTGATTCAGCGAATGTTTTTGTACTGAAAGCGAAGCGTCAGGTACAGTATACTATCACCTCAATAAGAGATGAGATGAATGCATTTTTTTCCTATTCAGCAAGCGTTTGTACGCCCGTTGAATCAAGATAAAGTCTCTGGCATTTTGAAGAGGAGCTTTGCGAGCAAGCTTGAGAAAATCTGGATGTAAGTACGCTGTTGCGTAATTGATAGTCCTAGCTAAACATCAACGATTTACCCAATAAAATGCAGCTGGAAAAACAAGCGTTTCTTTTGTTCGATCAGGATCTTTTAGCGTTACCCCAAATGGTCCCTCTTTTACATGACCAAGTGTCAAAGTACTTGCAGCTGCTTCCTCATAAAAATCCAAACGAATATTGGGCAATTGTAAGGATATAAATTGAGGATGTTGCTGAGGCTCAGGTAATTCTAATACTTTCTGCCATAATGAAACTGTAGCTTGCACATCTTTAACAAAAAATTGAACAGACTCCATCGTTATAGAATGATTCGTATCAATCGCTCCACTATCCTTTAGCTGCGAATATCGTTTTTCATCCTCGTCAGCCCACTCAATCAAAAATGGAAAATCAATTGGTAGCCCTGATTTCCCAAAATGTAATAGCTTCCATTCTACAATGGAGCCGTCTGGACGAGTTCTACTACAGGCATCAGGTCCATAAACTTCTAACCCCATTGCACGTAACCTTGCCCCTTGTTTCTCAATATTTTTAGTTCGCAATGCAATTCGTGAAAAACCATAGCGCTCTTTGTCACGCTTAAACGTATAATGTAAGGAATAAGACAATTCTGCTGCCTGTTCAAATAAATCACGATCATAGATGGCAATTTGCTCAATATAGTTTAATCCAAAATAGCTTAACGTATTATATGTCCCCCACATTTTGTGTTGGCCTCCGTTCACTGTATGGATATTACGTTTGTTTAAAAAAACCTTTGAATTCTCCGGTGATTGAACTTGATGAACCAAATGATCAAAATACAATGTCATATCTAAACCCCCTTTTACTCTCTCATTATATACTTTACCTGTTAGTTTTGTTGGTTTAAAATAATATTAAGAAAATTCAAATATTTTTGAATTTACTATATTTTATGATTGCTATTTTTTTATGCGCATTGAAAAGGTTTTTCATTTGCAATAATTAATGGTATATTCACTTAATAATGAAACGTAATTCTTAAAAGGTATAAAATAACAAGAGGTGATTAGAATGTCAGATAAAATAGCCGCTTTTAAACTAGCATTAGGAAATTATCCTACAGGTGTTACAGTTGTCACTGCCTGTAATGACAAAAATGAACCAATTGGTCTAACTGTAAACTCCTTTGCATCTGTTTCCATAGAGCCACTCCTTATTTTATGGTCACTTGATAAAAAGTCGCAGCTACATCCATATTTTACAGCTACCCAAAAGTTTGCTGTCAATATACTAGCGAGCAATCAGCAGCATTTATGTACACTATTCTCCAGTAAAATTCCAGATCGTTTCGCACAGGCGAAATGGTCAACTTCCATTCATGGTCTACCGATTTTACATGATACCGCAGCCATATTACAATGTAAAACATTTCAGCAAATTGATGCAGGCGATCATACAATATTTATTGGGCAAGTCCTTGATATTGATGCTACTCAAATAGAGCCTCTACTCTATCATCGAAGACATATCGGTCAAATTCCAAGAAGCTTTTATGAATAGATGAATTTGAAATAATGCAAAAAAACAGGGTGACGTCAAATCATCCTGTTTTTTGTATCACTTTTAATTCCACCCCAGTTCACCACTCACCATTTTTTGCCCAGCAACCAAACAAAAAACCACATACAAGCAAAGAAATACATCTCTACCTATGTGGTCTTAGACATCTGGTCAAGTATTATTTATTCCGCAGTAAATTATCTACTTCCAAATGTAGGGAACGATTAACTGCCTACAAAGCTCAATTGATTCGAGGAGTTTTCGCTAATTTAAAGTAACCTGATAAGGAGTCCTGTCCCCTTAATCATGTTATTTTTTCTGTGGAAATCTTTGCTTTTCAAGCCTGTTAATTTGAACGATGACACCATCTTGAATCGTAATTTGCACTTCTCCAAATTCTAAATTTTGAATTGCTTTGGCAATTGCTTCTATTTTTTTGTCATCTACCTTTGCTTGCTGAACCATACAATACACCCCTTCTTTTCATTCTTTTGTACAAAAGAAGCCAACGCATTAAATTAATTGTTAGCCTCCTTATTTCCTTGTGTTGGATTTAGCATTAGCATCTACACTGCCAAGGCTTCATAGGCCAAGTCTCTTTTTCTCTCTCGTTAGAAGTATTACGTTTCTTGGAAATAATTCTATAATTCTGAAAACCCAATGTCAATATAAATATAACAAAACCTAGAAGAATACTTTGAAATTAAGAAAAAGGGTCTATCCTCTGTATAAGTATGGGCTTTCTTGTCTTTCTTTTACTTCTTCATATATATATTCTATTGGTCCCCCGCACCATTTATTTCTCCATTCAACAATGAATATGACGCTAACCTATACAACGTTTAGATAGATAGAACGCACAATAATGATAAGGGATTAAGCTGTATTGGATACAATTTGGTGGAAGCTCATACGTATGCCAGTCGGCTCACACTACATCATCGTTCTCCCCGATGATACTTTCAACAGCTTCCTTCCAAATGTCTTTGTAATTTAATGTGCTACCAATAAGCATGAAATTTCCAATATTATCGTAAACCATCGCAAGTACATGTGCCTTCGCTTCAATATTTACGTTATTGATCGCCTTAATTTGAACAGCATATTGCAATAATTCATAAAAGCTTGCTAGAAAACCAGTTTGTAAATCATTTAATCTTTTCATATAGCTTTCATCACGAGAAGCTAATAGCATATATTGATTAAATATTTTATTAAAATATGGATCTTTCTTTTGCTCTTCAATTGAAATATACCCAATTTCAAAGAGCTTCGACTTTAGGTTACTTTTTGAAATATCCTTAAAGTTAAAGGTCATTTCGAGTTTAATTTCTTTACAGATTTCCTCAAATAAATGGGCTATTAATTGATCTTTTGATTGAAAGTAATAGTAAATTGCTGGTTTTGATATTCCTACTTCTGCTGCAATCATTGCTAAGCTTGATTTATCAAATCCCTTTTCTGCAAACATAACGTAAGCGACTTCTAGAATTTTATTAAATGTTTGTTCTCGATTCCCCATTATATCCCTCCGTTTTTACCGACCGTTAAGTTAATAATAAATTATATCACTTTGTAAAACAAGAAAAAGCTATGTAGAGTCTTGAATATCTACACAGCTTAACGATTAGTCTTGTTGTAAGCATTCCATTAATGCCTTGGCCGCTTCTGCCTTACCTATCACATTGATTGGTTGACCTTCTGCTGGAACAATCCAATGCGGTTCTTGTCCACCATATAATGATTGAGAGCTATTTGCTACCATAAATTGAGCATTGGCTGCTTGCATCCGTAGTCGCGCCCGTGATAATAAAAACTCCTCATCATCTGTTGCTTCAAGCTTAAAGCCCACTAATGTCACATTGGGCTGCCAACCTTTTATTTGTCCTAATATTTTAGGCGCTTTCTTAAAGTGAATAATAGGAGGTTCATCAGATGGCATTTTACCTGCTTCCTTCATTAAATTACCCGATTGATCATACACTTTGTCAATGACCCAGTCAGAACCAGCTGCAGCCATAATCACAACATCTACCTGTTCTTCTTGCACAGCATGTCGAATCTTATCACCTAAATCCTCAATGCCCTCAAATCTGATTATACGCATTTTATCTTTATTTGCTGGAAGCTGTGCAAAATAGCCATGCATATATAGAACATGTGCGCCAGCAGCTAGTGCCGCCTCTGCTAAATAACAGCCCATTGTTCCCCTAGATAAATTCGTATGCCCTCGTACATCATCCCATTTTTCAAGTGTTCCCCCACTTGTAATGAGTACGGTCTTCCCATGTAAAGTCCCCATACACTCACCCATTCTCTTAAATATCTACAAATACTATTTTAACGTAATGCTAGGAGATGCATCAATGTCGTTTTTCTTGTTCTCCTACTTAACAATTATGCTTGATTATTTTGCTCTTGAAGCCAAGTACTTAAAATTTCTGCAAATTTCTTTGTAACAGGAGATGCTTGATGCTTCATTGCGATACCAATTGTACGATACCCGCCTTGCTTTAAAGGAATTGCCTTTAAAGTAGATGGTAATGTATTTATCACTAGCTTTGGTAAAATACTGATGCCAAGATGATGGGAAATCATCGAAATAATTCCTACTTCTTCTGATAGTTCAAAGCGAATATTCGGCTTTACATGATATTGCTCCAAAATGACTTTCACATCATTTGTTCCTTTATAGGAGGTCATGATAAAGGGCATATCCTCTAGTTCAATAATATCTATTTCTGTCTTGTTAAATAATGGACTTTTATCAGAAACGATACACAACAATGGATCCTGCTGTAGTTCTGTAAATAGAAATTGCTCTGACTTTTGCCCATTTAAAAATCCTACCTCAACCTCTCCACTTAGCAGCCATTGCTCAATCTCATAATAATCTCCCTCACGCAACTCAACTTGTATCCCTGGAAATTGATTGTCCATAATTCGAATAATTTCTGGCATCCAATTGGAGGAGATACTTGAAATAACACCTATTCGTACTTTACCACGAGTAACGCCAAGTATATGTGCCGCTTCCTGCTGTAGCAACTCTTGTGCATCTAGAACATGTCTCATTGCCCTTAGCATAGTATCTCCTTCACTTGTTAATGTGACACCAGCTCGACTTCTGTGAATGAGCGCAAAACCGAAATCTTTTTCTAAACTAGAGACAGCGTGACTCACTGCGGATTGCGTTAATCCTAATGCATCTGCAGCTTTTGTAAAGCTTGCCACCTCCGCAACCTTTGTTAAAATCTCATATTTAACTAAACTCATCGTAAACCTCTTTATACATGAATTTTTTTAATCCTAATCATTATAAACATTCGTTTTACTAATCACAATACAAGATATATAGTAATTTTTAGTATAAAAACTGTTTTAGTACACAGATTGCAGGTGAACATAATGAGTATCCAAGGAAAAGCAAATTTATTAATGGTAATTGTGACAATGTTTTGGGGATTGTCTTATACCTTTATGGTGATGGGACTAGAGACATTGGCTGTTTATAATGTAGTGGCATTACGCTGTATCATTGCTTTTGTCGTAGCAGGCATCATCTTTTATAAACGTATGATAAAAGTCGATGTAAAAACATTTAAATATGCAGCTATTCAAGGGTTACTGTTATTCATTGTGTTCGCTCTAAGCTTATTCGGTCTTGAATCAACTTCTGCCTCAAATGCTGGCTTTATTTTAAGCTTAACGGTTGTCTTAGTGCCTATCTTCAGTAGTTTTATTGAGAAAAAATTGCCTTCAAGAGCTGTAAGTTTTGCGATTGTTTGTACAATGATTGGCATTACTGTTTTAACTGCACATGGCTCTTTTACCTTTCAAAAAGGTGATATTCTAGTGGCCATCGCAGCACTATGTTATTCAATTTATCTACTGTTAAATAGTTCTTTTACAAGAAATGTTGAATCTATTTCTTATGGCATTTACCAGCTTGGTTTTGCTGGGTTATATGCACTTGTTTTAACCTTCTTATTTGAAACACCTACGCTTCCAAATACGTCTAGCTCATGGATTGCTATTATAGGACTCGGCGTCATCTGTAGTGCATTTTGCTTTGTAGGGCAAACTGTTGCACAACAGTATACGTCTGCTACACATACAGGTCTAATATTTTCCTTAGAGCCGATTTTTGCAGCCATGTTTGCGATGATGTTTATCGGGGAAGGATTGACATTAAAATTAATGATCGGTGGTAGCTTTATTCTAATTGGAAATCTATTTGCACAGTTAGAGCATCTTCATGTGCTACGTTTTCTTAGAAAGCAACAACATGAAAAAGCGATACACGAATAAAAGACAGAGCGCTAAACACTCTGTCTTTTCATAGTGTTGAAAAACTAAATGGTCAAGGGAATCTTTGTGAATACTACTAAGTCAAATGAAGGTGATTTCCGTTCCAGGCTACTCGCTTTGTCGCTGACGCTTCGCTTTCGCGCAGAGCAAGGCTTCCTGTGGGCGAGCGACGAGCCGCTTCCTACGCTGACGCTTCGTGCAGGGTCTCGTCTGTCTCGCTATCCCACGGGAGTCGAGTAGCCTTGCACTCCAATCAGCAATAGTGTAGAATTTTAAATATTTTCTTCCCTCAAAAGTAAAGTAAAAGCATATTCCACCATCATTAAATGGATAGAATAATGGTACGATTCTATAGCTGTCAACCTACATTTTATGCATAAAACTACTTTGTCACTTTACATAAAGCCACTTATTTCTGTCGCTCTGCTTTCGCATAGAAAAATGTTATCAAAGTTCCGTTTTTTTTTTGCGCAAAATAGTGATGGTTAAGACTTCAATTTATCACTATACATTTATGTGAAAGCCAATGAAAACATTATGAGCAATGGTTGATTGGAGTGTAGACTGAGTGACTCCTCGGGGATTCAGCGTCACAGATGAGACCCTGGAGCGAGCATATTAGGGGAACGAAGGCTAAAAGCATCACGTCCTGTGATAACGCCTTCGTGACCAACCTCCTGTTGCCCCAAGCGGCTCATCGGACGCCCCCAGGAAAGCACTCAGTCGGAACGGAGATCAACCCCTCGTTTTGAAAAAGGGCTATACTTTTTAAATTGTCACCTTGATTTCATGGACATAATAGTGTTTCAACAACATGAAAAGACAGAGCGCTAAACACTCTGTCTTTTATCTCTATAAATATCTTCTTAATTGCTCCGCCTCATTCATACGCTCCTCGGCCTTTAATCGTTCTTCTCGTTGTGCAGTTGTTTCACCATTTAGCGATTCAGGTGCTGTTAAACGTGGATCTAGCGGATCATGTCGATAACGGTTTTCTTCTGAATAGACTGTTGTCTTGGGATCAACTAAATCTTCACGCTCTGCAAATAAAACAATGGCTCCTTGCTCCACTAGCTGTGCATAATAGGCTGTTTGTCCCTCAGTTAGATCGAAACGCTTTAAGCCTTCTGTTACTGCTGTATCACCAGTGAACCACGATTTAAATTGATCTAGCCAATTACCGGCCTCATGAGTTTTCACATTAGCATCCCATTTAACATCCTCGAATTGATTTGAATCCTTTGCAATAATATGAATGTCCTCTGTGTGATAGCCTTCTAATCGCATTCTTTCTAAAATTTGAAACATTTCTTCCCTTGTATGTGCCACTTCAATTTGTGGGTTTTGTTCATTCATCATGTTCAATTCCTCCTAAGTTGTATGGCTTACTAGGATATTACCCTACTTTCCTCTGTAAAAACCCTTTTCATACATCCTTTACCAAACTGTTATAATTGTAATAATAAATTGATATCTGTTTCTTTTTTGTCATCTTCGTATAAAGATAAAAATAGGCTAATTGGAGCTGAAGTTGCTCCAATTGCCTATTCTTAAAAATCCCATTTGCTTGACTCTATTTTATTTACCAAGGAAGGCTTTTAACATCCACGTATGCTTTTCTAGAGATTGGTACATGGCATTTAGCATATCCTCTGTGCGGTCATCCCCTTCCTCCGCAGCTAGCTCCATTGTTGAGTTTAATGCTTTCATCAATTTTTGGAAATCCGAAATTGTTGTTGCCACCATTTCTTCTGTTGTTTCATTTCCTGCTGCTTCTTCTACATATGATAGCTCAAGATGCTCCTTTAACGTCGCGACAGGCTTGCCGTCTTTAGAAAGAATACGCTCAGCAATGTCATCGAGATTTAACGTTGTTTCATTATATAATTCTTCAAATTTTGCATGCAGTGTAAAGAAGGCATTCCCTGTTACATACCAATGATAATTGTGCAATTTCGTATAAAGTACAGACCATGTTGCTACAAGCTTATTCAATTGTTTGTTTAAATTTTGTGTCATCATTTCTCCTCCTGTGTCAATTGTTCTAGCCATTAGTATGCGTTTCATTCATTGTTGGCTATACACACATTTTTCCCAATTGACCTATTTTCAAACACAGCTATTTTGGGATGAAATTTTGTTATTCTTTCTTCATTAAGAATATTTAAACTATTCTCTGAAATTATTTCACTTTCCGAAATAGTTTCGTTATAATTAAGTCACTTACTTTTAAAGGGGTGTTTATTGATGGAGGTTTTACCATTACGAAAAGATGTACCTGTAGAACAAACGTGGGATTTGAAGGATTTACTTGAAAATGATGCAGATTTTGAGCCTGTTTTAGCGCAGCTTGTAGAAGATGCATTGCACTTTGAGCGCAATTATCAAGGTACAATTACAGATGCTCAAAAGGTCATTGAGGTTCTCACAGCTTTTGAGGCATTAGAAAAAAGCATTGTTCCAATTGGTACTTATGCCAGCTTAACTATTCAAGCAGATCATACAGATGATGTAGCCCAAATGCGTGCTGCAAAATTTAGTACAGCAGTCGGAAAAATAACTAGCTCACTATCTTTTGTACGTAGTGAATTGCTATCATTAGACGAAGAAATTTTAAAGGAAGCTAGTCTTCTAAGCCCTGTTTACAAGCTATATATAGAGGATTTGTTAAAACGAAAGCCCCATCAGCTACATCCAGAAGTGGAAAAAGCATTAGCTGCATTAAACGCTACTTTTGAGGCACCTTACGAAACATACAATACTGCAAAATTAGTAGATATGCATTTTGGAGAATTTGAAGCAAATTGTGAAAAACATCCATTAAGCTTTGTTTTATATGAAAACGGCTGGGAATTCGAGGCAGATACAAATGTGCGCCGTTCAGCATTTAAAGCATTCTCGAATAAGTTACGAGAATATCAGCATACTACTGCCAAAATTTATAACACGCACATTCAACAGGAAAAAACAATAGCTGATTTACGAGGCTTTGACTCAGTCATTGATTACCTATTATTTGATCAGGAAGTCGATCGTTCACTCTATAATCGTCAAATAGACCTTATTACAAAAGAGCTTGCCCCACATATGCGCCGCTATGCTAAGTTGATTCAAAAAGCAAATGGTATCGATAATATGACATTTGCTGATTTAAAAATTGCCCTTGATTCAGATTATGATCCAAGGCTAACGATGGCTGAGGCGAAAAATTATGTTGAAAATGCGTTATTAGTACTCGGCCAAGATTATACAAACATGATTGAAAAAGCGTTTAATGAACGTTGGATCGATTTCGCGCCAAACAAAGGAAAATCCACTGGTGCCTTCTGTTCAAGCCCATATGGCAGTCATCCGTATATTTTAATGTCGTGGAATGAGCGTATGAATGAGGTCTTCACACTTATTCACGAACTTGGACACGCGGGTCACTTTGCCAATACGCATGCCCATCAATCTTATTTTAATAGTCGACCGTCATTATACTTTATCGAAGCACCATCAACAATGAACGAAATGCTGCTAGCCAATTATTTATTAACACATAATAATGATCTTCGCTTTAAACGATGGGTTATTTCTAATATTGTGTCCAAAACCTATTATCATAACTTTGTCACACATTTACTAGAAGCAGCCTATCAGCGAAAAGTATATGAATTAATTGACGCTGGTGAAGCTGTTAATGCAACAATTTTAAATCAATTAAAACGTACTGTTCTAGAAGATTTCTGGGGCGATACTGTCGATATTATCGAAGGTGCAGAGCTTACTTGGATGCGTCAGCCTCATTATTATATGGGCTTATATCCATACACATATAGTGCTGGCTTAACGATTTCTACACAAGTATCTCAGCGTATATTAAAAGAAGGTGATAAGGCTGTTGAAGAATGGTTAGCTGTCCTTCAGGCTGGCGGTACAAAGTCACCCGTAGAACTTGCTCAAATGGCAGGGGTTGATGTTACAACCGATCAACCGCTTCGTGAGACAATTGCTTATATTGGCCATCTTATTGATGAGCTGGAGAGATTAACGGTGGAAATGGAAGCAATAAAAGGCTAATTACAACTATTCTTTAAAAACCATCTATGCTTTACTATAAGCGTAGATGGTTTTCTTTTTTGGTTCTAATCAGGAAAATGTGTACATATACTAGAACTAGGGCGTCCCTCTACATTTTTTTGATATTTCTAAATAGACAATCATTTTTCTTCATACAAAAGTACCGTTATTATTAAATGTATGCAATTTATTTAGCAAAAACCGACTAACAATTTTCAAAGGAAGTGTATCTAATTATGGTAAAACGTAATGATCCATGCCCATGCGGTAGCGGCAAAAAATACAAAAAATGTTGTGAAGGTAAACAGCAGGTAACAGTTGAAACTGTAGCAATTGAAGAATTAGAGCGTGTGCTGCAAACATTTTACATGGAATATCCTGAGCGTAAAGATGTTCGTGCCTATATCGAGCATGTAGCAACATGGCAGCCTAAACTAGAGAGCGTGTTACAAAGAGAACTGATTGAGGCAGTTGCGTTAGATGACTTCTTCTTCCATCAAGAGCCATCTATTTGGAAAGGCTATTTAAAGAAAACAAAGAAAAAAACGGTAAGACCTTCTACTTTAAAGGTTTTAGAAAATTGGTCACAGCCTAATTTATTTATTGGGTCTGTCTCCACTGTAGAAGAAAATTATTTCAAGGCTATCCATGTGCTAACAAATGAAGAAATTTATATTCGTCGAGAAAACGACAAGCCAATCCCTGAAGGTATGCATGTTTTTGCCTTCCTCTTACCAGACGGATCAAAAAAATTAGAGCATTATTTAGCTGTTTCAACACTGATCTTTTTCCCTCAAGATCATGCAAAAGTATTTGAGCAATTTAAGAAATCCTTTGAGGGCTCAGAGAAAAAGGCAAGCGCATTCCTGAAAGAAGAACATCTATCCTTCTGGGAATTACTTGTATTTAATGGCTATAAAGGAGAGGAATTCACAAACTTTGAGAGCAATGTCTTAACTCAAGTAAAGGATTTCCTTGAGCAAAATGATCGTGAGACTGCTCCGATGTTAGAGCTTTTAGAGGATTATTTAATTGAAGGACAACCATCTGCACGCAAAGAAGCTGCCATTGCTGCTGGTGCGATTCGCTATGGGCAAGAAAAGGCGTTATTCGAGACCCTATCCTTGACTGCGAAAGAAATCGCTGCGTCGTTCGATATTTCTGCTTCCTCTCTTACAAAATATTATCAAGACTTAAGTAATTATGCTGCTACTAAATAGTGAGTAACCTCGTTTTCCTAATCCTAAATGGATAGTGAAAGACCCACTAAAATCATTTCAAAAAATACTTGAGTGACCAATATTCTGTTATTGTTTTTCTATGGGCAAAGTTCGCTAAAAAATGCGCCGTACGCTGGAGAATACTCCTCAAGCGTACGGCGCATTTATGTATATAAAATAGAAAAAAGCTACTTTGTTATCAGCAGAGCCAACAACAAGGTAACTTTTTCTATGGTAACCAACCAATAGTAATATTCCCGATCATATAGTTATTTATGCATTAGTTTTAGTAAATATGATTAATTTTTATTAAAAAATAAAATTTGATTGCTTACATCTTCTTACTATATACTTTTAAAAGCTCTTCTCCAAGAAACTGTAGTCGCTCCCCCACTGTGCATGCCTCAATACAGAAACGATGAGCTCCTGGCTTTCCACGCTCTTTACGTAGCTGCTTAATCACTAAGCAATCCGCGCAAAACATATCATGCAGTTCATCAATATCTTTCATAACTGTCACTTTATCCATGTTGAACTCTCGCTCCTTCCCTGACCAAAATTCGCTTCTTACTATTATGAAGTGAACGTTTTGAACAAGCAACTATTTTGTTTATTTACACCTAAATCTACAATCAGGCTTGCATGACTAACTTCTTCAATTGCAGAGTCTTACTGTCCGTTTATACGATAAAAAATTGACATGAACGTGAAACACCTTTGTTGTACAATGAAAATAAAACAAAAAGTAGGGATTTTATGTTAGAGGTATATATAGATGCTGCAAGTGCAGGTAATCCAGGTCCCAGCGGCATAGGTATATTTATTAAAGGTGAGGGCCATCATATACAAATTAGCGAGTTTATAGGTTCTACCAATAACCATATTGCAGAGTTTACAGCTTTAGTCCGCGGCTTAGAGGAAGCTCAAAAGCTTGGTTCAAGCATCGTCTCTATTCGTTCTGACTCAAAAATTGTTGTAGCCTCTTTGGAAAAAGAATATGTGAAAAATGAAGAATTTAAACCTTATCTCGAGAAGGCATTAGTACTTGCAGATACCTTCGATTTATTTTTTATTAAATGGATCCCAGATAGTCAAAATAAAGCTGCTGATGCTTTAGCTCGTAAGGCCATACAAAAAGAAAAAAATTAAATTATAAACTGGGAACTGTTTTTGCCTTAGCTTGCAGTTCCTTTCCTCTATCTGCTTCATTTAATATTCCCTATTTTTTTATTTTTATCAGCTTTCTTAGTCATTAAAGGATTGCTCTAAAATGTAGTCATTTTCTAATAATTCAATACGGATATTGACAATTTTAATGTACGATGTTATTCTTTATCACATTAGTGATTTAGTTAACGAAAGCGAAAATAGAAATCTATTTATGATGTTAGGAGAATACTAAAATGAAGCGAATATTCGTATTACTTTTCATGCTGACAGCCGTGGTGTTTGCATTAGCAGCATGTGGTTCATCAGAGGAGAAAACAAGTGGTACAGGAACAGATAAAACAACTGATGACAACAAATCAACTGATAAAGAAAAACTAATTATTGGCATTGACGATAAATTTGCACCAATGGGCTTCCGAGACGATAAAAATGAAATCGTTGGCTTCGATATCGACTTAGCTCGTGCCGCAGCAGAACATATGGGCGTAGAAGCAGAGTTCCAACCAATTGAATGGAAAACAAAAGAAGTAGAATTAATAAGTGGTCGTATCGATTTAATATGGAATGGCTATACGATAAACGATACTCGCAAAAAGCAGGTATTATTTACAAAACCATACTTAGAAAACGCACAGGCTGTAATGACACTTAAAGATTCTTCTATAAAAGAATTAAAGGATTTAGCTGATAAAGAAGTTGGACTTCAATCACAGTCTTCTGCGGCAAATGCACTAAATGCAAATCCAATTCACAAAGAAATTAAAACAGTTACTGAATTCGGAGATAATGTTTTAGCATTAACAGATTTAAAAACAGGCCGTGTAGATGCAGTTATTATCGATTCAGTTGTAGCTGAGTATTATATGACGAAAGAGCCTGACACATTCAAATTGTTAGATGAATCATTAGCACCTGAGCAATATGGGGTTGGTGTCAAGCCTGGCAATGAAGCATTATTAGAAAAACTTCAAGCTGCATTAGATAAAATGAGTGAGGATGGCACTTCTGCTGAAATCTCTACAAAATGGTTTGGTGAAGATAAGGTTTTAAAATAATTGAATGCTATAAATCGTTAAGAGTTTCCTTGCGAAGCTCTTAATCTATTTGGAGGGAAGAAGAAATGGCGGACTACTGGCAAACAATGGTTTTGCCGATGCTTGAAGGGGCTAAAATGACAGTATTACTGTTTCTCATCGCCATTCTAGTATCGATTCCACTTGGTTTCATATTAACATTAGCAGCAAAGAGCCGTTTTAAACCCCTCTCTTGGCTTGCACATACGTATATTTATGTCATGCGTGGTACACCGCTATTACTACAGCTTTTATTAATTTGCTTCGGTTTACCTATGCTGCCAGTAGTCGGTGAGTACTTAGTGCTCGATCGATTTGTCGCAGCATGTCTTGGCTTTATTCTAAATTATGCTGCTTATTTTGCTGAGATTTTCCGTGGTGGATTACTGGCCATTGATAAAGGTCAATATGAGGCAGCTCAAGTATTAGGTTTATCAAAATGGCAAACTACGACACGCGTTATATTGCCTCAAATGTTTCGAGTAGCCCTACCAGCCTTATCAAATGAATCGGTCACATTAATAAAAGATACAGCTCTTTTATATGCAGTCGCTGTCCCAGAGCTACTGCACTTTGCACAAACAGCTGTCAATCGTGACTTTACAATTGTGCCGTTCTTTATTGCTGGTGCTATTTATTTAGCCATGACACTTGTCTTAACTGTGCTGTTTAAATGGTTAGAAAAACGCTTTAAATTTGAATAGAGGTGACAGTATGGCGCTGATTGAAGTAACAAACTTAAAAAAATCCTTTGGCGAGCTTGAAGTACTCAAGCGAATTACTTTTTCTATAGATAAAAATGATGTGATAGCTGTAATCGGCCCGTCTGGATCAGGTAAAAGCACTATGCTCCGAAGTTTGATTCATTTAGAAGAAATAAACGGCGGAAGTATCTGTGTAGATGGTGATTACTTGGTGCAAGATGGTCACTATCCAAAGCAACAGGAAATTAAAGCAATTACGGTAAAAATGGGTATGGTTTTTCAGCACTTTAACCTATTCCCCCATTTAACGGTTCAACAAAACCTTGAAATGGCACCAAGCTTAGTAAAAAATGAATCTGCAGCTGAAATTGCTCGTCGCTGTCAAGATTTATTAAAAAAAATTGGACTTGCTGATAAAGCAAAGGCTTTTCCAGCCAATCTTTCTGGTGGTCAAAAACAACGTGTGGCCATAGCTCGTGCACTAATGATGAACCCTCAAATTTTATTATTCGATGAACCAACCTCTGCCCTTGATCCAGAGCTTACAGGTGAAGTGTTAAAAGTTATGAAGGATTTAGCTGAGGAGCATATGACAATGATTGTGGTCACACATGAGATGGGCTTTGCACGTGAGGTGGCGAACAAGGTGTTATTTATGGATGGTGGCGAAATTATTGAAGCTAATCAACCTGAAGAGTTTTTCAACAATCCTCAACATGAACGAACAAAGGCTTTTTTAAAGAAAAATTTAAAATAGAAAGACGGAGAGTAGCTATTACGCTGTTCTCCGTTTTATTATGTTTAATTGTATCCTTAATGTTATTTTATTGACATACAACTGTAATATTATAATGTTAATATCATTTATATACTAAGTAATACGCTTTCAAGTTATAGGAGGATACATACTATGAAAAAGAATAAAAAGTATAGATGGGGATTAAAATTTGCAGCATTGGCATTAAGCTCATCTGTACTTTTTTCATCGTTAGAAACAGCATCTGCTGCAACATACACAGTAAAATCTGGTGATTCATTATGGAAAATTGCTAGTCAACAGGGAGTTTCTTTACAAGCATTAATGAGCTGGAATCATTTATCTTCTTCCACGATTTATGTGGGTCAAAAGTTAAACCTTAATACAAAGCAATCTACTACACCTAATTCGCCAGCCAATCTAGTACAAATTGCCAAACAACAACTAGGTGTTAAATATACATTTGGAGGAACTAAACCAAGCACAGGTTTCGATTGCTCTGGATATATCACATATGTTTATAATAATGCAGGAATTTCAACGCCACGCAAAACAGCTGCTGGCTTTTACAATACAGCTCAAAAAGTAAGTACACCTAAAGTAGGTGATTTAGTATTTTTCGCAAATACATATAAAGCAGGCGTTTCCCATGCAGGTATTTATATCGGTAATAATCAAATGATAAATGCAAGTAATAGTGGTGTGACGATTGCTAATATTAATAGTTCTTATTGGAAGAAGTATTTTGTAGGATATGGCCGACTATAGTAACTAGTCGAACTAATATAACCATTAGTTCGGCTTTTTATTTTATCGAAATGAATCATCCAAATTTCAGGTGGATGTATCATACAGTTGATGAAATTTCAAATTTAAAGAACAAACTACTATCTAGACTTCTTTTTTGTCACCTTTTTCACAAAAAAGCTGAACTACTATTGCTAGTAATCCAGCTTACAATTTTTAAAGCCCTATATCCCCTGCTACATGCTTTGTTTTTAATTTGGCTAAACGCACTAAATAGATAATAAAAACAACGATCAGTAAACCTGCACCAGTTAGATAAACAGCACCATAGCCCGCTTGTACTGCAACCATTCCTAAAATATAAGAACCTAAGGCAATCCCAAGGTCAAACATCGTAAAGTATGTTGCCGTTGCATAACCACTACGTTGAAGTGCTGTTGATTGCACTGCTAATGCTTGTAAGCTTGTTGTTACTGCTCCATAGCCAAATCCAATAAAAACAGCTGCACTTAAAAATAATGCTGGTCCTGCCACAAATGCAAGCATAACAAGCCCAATAGCGAAGGATATAATTCCAGGAATAATGACAAACTGCGGCCCTCTTGTATCATAAAGCTTACCAGTATAAGGTCGTGTAATCAGCATTGCTGCTGCAAAAACTGCATAAAATAAACTGGCGATGGCTATTAGTCCTTTTTGCTGAGCATACACAGATAAAAACGATAAAACACTAGCATATGAAAAAGCCACTAAGCTAGCAATAGCCGCTACGGGAAGTGCTTTGCGTTCAAATAAATCATTCAATTTAAAGGTTAGTTTTCCCTTATGTGGAGGCTTAGGTAGATCATCTGTATTCACAGTAACAGCTAAAATGCCACCAGCTACTATACAGATACTCATCACAATAAATAACACATTGAAGCTACTATATTGAATAAGCAGCAAGCCGATGAATGGTCCAATCACGACAGCTAAATTAGTGGACATAGTGAAATAGCCAAGTCCTGCACCTTTACGGTTCGCAGGTACAATATCCGCAGCTAAAGAACCTGCTGCCGTTGTGATAATACTAAAGAAAATTCCTTGAATAAAGCGTAGTCCAAGTAAAAGTCCGAATGGATGAATAAATAAATATAAAACTGTACATAAAAAATAGCCAACAATTGATATAACTAGAAGCTTCTTTTTTCCAAAAACATCTAATAATTTACCTGAAAAGGGACGAACAATAATGGCTGATAATAAAAAACCTGATAGCAACAAGCCTGCCTCTTTATCAGTTTGATGAAGCTCACCAATCGCATAAAGCGGTAAAGTTGTTACAAGTCCATAAAAAACAAAAAACACTGAAATATTTGTTAAAAACAGACTAATAAAACGCTTCGTCCATATTTTTGAATTTTCCTCATGCTGCATGTCAATCAACCTTTCATTTTCTCCAGTAAACTTATAAATTGCTGTTGTTCTTCAACAGTAAGTGATCCTACCATGTCTTCCTCAAAGGCTAAAATAGTCTCTGTAATAGCGGGTAAGCGCTTCTCTGCCTCTGGTGAGAGCGTAACAATCTTTTCCCTTTTGTCTTCACCATCTATTCTTAGTACCCATCCTAACGTTTCAAGTCGAGTAATGGCCCTTGTAATACTTGGTGCTTCAACATTTAAATATTTCCAAATTTGCGTTAATGTCATTGGGCCGTGGGTATGTAAGCAGTATAAAATCGTCCACTGTGAGCTATACAAATTATGCTGTTTCAGTACTTCATTTAAACAGTTCGTTAAATAACGACTTTTTTGAAATAAGGCATGGAATATCGGATTCAATTTGTGACCTCCTCATTTAACCCGCAGTACCGGGCAGTAATTTGTCTGTATCAATATACAATGTTCCTCAAAATTTAGCGTAAGCAATAAATAATCAGTGGGAGAAGAAATCTCTATGCTTAAGTTCCAATTTATTTACCTAGCTAAATAAATACTATACGCTTCATTTTTTCCTTTGTAAAGTAGGCTATTTCAACGTTATACATATCAAATTTTCGAGTACGTATGATTCCTTACTTCTTTCAGTTTTTCTAAAATACCAGAAGGAAATTTTTTGAAAGTGTCGAATTTAGCTAGTAAATCACAATAAAGGGGATGAAATAAATGGGAAAAAAAGTATTAATTATCGCAGGTGATGCTGTAGAGGCGTTGGAAATTTTTTATCCTTATTACCGCTGCTTAGAGGCTGGCTATGACGTAACGATTGCAGCACCATCAGCAAAGAAACTACAAACTGTATTGCACGATTTTGTGGAGGGGGTCGATACATATATCGAGCGCACAGCATATGGCTTAGAAGCACACTCAGCCTTCGCTGATGTTGATCCAGCACAATTTGACGGACTCATTATTCCTGGTGGCCGAGCACCAGAATATATTCGTTTAAATGAATATGTTCCAGCACTAGTGAGTCATTTTTTTGAAGCCAATAAACCAATTGCTGCTGTCTGTCACGCAGTGCAAATTTTTGCAACCATTCCAGAGGTGCTAAAAGGTCGTGAGCTCACAGCTTACATTGCCTGCAAACCAGAAGTTCAGGTAGCAGGTGGCACTTATATTGATGCAAATCTTCATACTGATGGCAATTTAGTAAGTGGTCATGCATGGCCAGATCTACCTGGATTAATGCGTGAGTTTATTCAAAAATTAGAACAATAAGGGCAATCGAGACTAGCCATTAATTGACTAGTCTCCTCTCACACTACCATATGTACGAATCCGTATACAGCGGTTCCATGAAGTCTAACGGACAGCTATTTTGTATCTTCCTGTCCTTTATGCTTTTCTGTCTCTCATAGCCACTTGTATTCTCAGCCTTCTTAGTATCGCCTATGGGATTCACCATTGCTATCCACTAAGGAAGTCCATCTTTGTATTGTCTTCTTCATCAAAAAATGAAACTCAATTTTATATCACACTCCTGTTAGCCATCCATGAAGCGCAAAATAAGCACTTCACCATAGATAATGAAAGAAGATTAAGCTCTTTCATGGAGTTCAACAAGGAGTCAATTAACTTATATCAATTATTGTGAATATGTAGTGTTAGTGTCTCTTTTCAACAAATAACAAAATTAGTGTTGCCAATGGACCTAATACAAGAGAAAGTAAAAACCAATTTAACCCTGTTCTATTCTTCCCTTGTGCAAGTGCAGCATTTATCAATGCCAATGTACCCCAACCTACAACATATTGGTTATCCATTATCTGTCCCCCCTATTTCATTAACCAGACTGCACCGTTAATGTACATTTCTTCACAAATTTCATCATAACATATCCAAATACCATCTAGCATAAAAGGTGTCAATACCGTTACTTTTGACTATCGTTAGCTATATCATTAAACACACACATTCAGAGGAAAGAAAATGACTTCGAATGGAGAAATCCAAATGCCATCTTGATGGTTAGTATGTTCCCTGATTCAATACTTTAACTAGTGGAAAATCTAAGGACTTGTCTAAAAAAACCTCTCATTTGTTCAAAGAAGTTTTTGTTGATTTCAGCTCCCATTTTGTGTACATATATACCAGTAAGTTAAGAAATCTAAGCTACTGTGCGATCTAGTGCGTTTAGTTATTACTTACCTTCTAAAGCCTTATAGATAGTGTGAATTGTTTTTTCAGAAATGACTTTGGTTCTTGAGACATAACTATTGCCAGTATCTGCTGATAACAGAGTTTGGAACAAATTTAACAGTACACCACCTGCGTGAGTATGTGCACCATCTACTGCAAAACTTGTAATCTCCTCTACTGATGCAAATATACGAAATCCTTGTGAATCAGCGTAACCTCCAATAATCGTATCATCATTAGGACGACGTGTGATTTTATTGTATGTTATTTCTGGACCTTCATAAATTGGATACATAAATTCTTTTCTCTCTTCTTGGTCTTGTATAGTAGTTTTTGGCTGATGTGTAATTAGATTCATAGTTTGTAAATCTAAGTATTGTGTATTATTTAAACCAACATTTAGGTTTTTAACTTTACGATCACCCCAACGCATCAGTTTAATAATACCTTCTGCCCATACACTAGCACTAAATGTTTTTGCACTTAGCCCCAAATAATTTGAAGCTATGATATGCAAATCGGATTGATGAATATCATCTTTATCTATAATTAATCCTATATTATCTTTATAGGGGCTAACTTCAGGGTATTTAACGATGTAGTTAAAGTTTCCTGTGTGATAGAAGTTACTATATAGTACATCGTATAACAACTGTTCAAGATATTCGCTCAATCGAAGAGGTAGCACACCAGTATTATAATCCTGCTCAGACTTAGCAGCGATCTCTGCTGCTGACGAATTAATCATAATTTCTTTATTAAACTTAATTATGTGATATTTAATAAAGTCAACAAGATTTTCATAATAAGCATGCTCATTATCATAAATCTCAACAGTATCATTATCCGAATTACCAATAACATGCTCAAAAGGTAATATTTTAAAAGCACTACGTAGTTGACGGAGTTCAATAGATGGTATCTTTATGTTGTATGTATCCGTCAACATTGAAATTGTTCGATTAATATGATCCAAACGAATAGCTGACGTGCTTGAAGTTAAGATAGCTACAATTTGTTTCATGCGATATAAGCGGTTTGGGTATGGACTGTATGTACCTTGGAACGGAGTATCAGCATAAGGTTCTCCTATAATATGGGAAACAATTATTTCTGCATCTGGCAACCTAACACCTAATTCATCAGTATTCGTATTCTGATTCAAAGTTTTATTTGGATGTTTGTAAGAAACATCATCCACCATTATACGTCGTCTTAAAGTGACCGCTGCCTGCCAATCTCCATATACGTAAGCTAACAACCCTTCTGACACTGGCGAAGTTCTTTGCGCGACTAATTCTAAAGGCACATTAACAAGGATATCAATGTCTTCCTGTGTAAATGAAATATTTAATTTAGTTAAACGCTCAGCTAAACTTTTACTTGCAAGATCCTTCTTATCTGAGTTGTTAATCATATTTTCAAACCACCTAAGAAGGTTGTGACTATTCTTCGCGTCTGTTCTAAATTTAGTTAATATATAAGGTAAAACTAAACCTGTTGCCTCATGATATCTTAACCTTACCCCCTCAGTACTGCCTATTAATTCTAGAGTTTCTAGTGTTAATTCACTAGCCTTAAATTTTGTTTCTGAATCATAAATTAAAAATCTACCATCGTAATACCTCATATTTTGTTACCTCCTCCTTGTTTCTGTATACTAAAGGTTTCCATTTACAACGATAAATACTAATGATTTTTCTCGCTTTTATGCCACCTTTAATATATCCCATGACAGGTGGCGTTTGTTGATGATCATATAGCAATAGGCCACAATCTCGTTGCTACATACATCCTTGTTTTCCTGTATTAAATGTACGTAATATCCTACATTCCTTTTAGTTACATTACCTCTTGAACAACTTCATAAGATCGCTCGCTGCGGTCTATTCCCCCTTGTTTGCCAAACATGTTGCGAAATACTTTAATGGTGTGCTGATGTTCAGCCTATTCAGCAATTCTACAAGCTTCTTCAGGAATATGCTTATAAAAACAACCATCTTCAGCGAAAATATCATATGAATGATAGTCGTGCTCAAACGAACCGCCAAAGTCCGCTATTTTAACTATTCCAACCAATTCATGGCCATTGAATGTGAATCGAACTTTTTCACCCAAATTAAATTTCATTGGAGGCAAATTTCCTAACATAATATGTCTTGTTGCAGCCTCCTTCTCCAATTGTCTACGTGTTGCTTCCAATACTTTTAGTGTGTCATTAACTGACATACAACCAGCTCCTTTAATTCATGTAATTTACAAATTTTTCTTTAGCACTATTTTGGGGATTACTATTGCTGGATTATATATAGTTTTTTGAATCCAATAACTTGTTTTTTTCTAAAGAGCAATACAACAGGAATTGCTCTATTGATTTAAAATATGGGGATTAAAATGTGCTTAATATTTAGGACATCTTCCCCCCATTTTGAACAAAGATTTATCAAAAGAAGAGCTATTTATAATACCCATATAGTGAATTTTCTAATAAGGATTAAATACTTAAATGATACTTACATTCGTTATTGAAGTAATTTAAAATAAGGAATCAAAAAACAAATCTTTTAATAGAAGAATCTCCTGTGTGCATATTCTTTAAAATATATTGACCTTGCGTAACTTCTTCTTCTCCTAAGACAATGACAAATGGGATATTCTCACGATTTGCTTTATCCATCGCTTTTCTTATTTTTTTCCCACTAAGCTCGACTTCTACACGATCCTCCTTACGCAAAGCCTTCGCTAATACAAGAGACTCAGCTATTGTATTTATGGGAATAATATATATATCAATTGGGGCTTGCGGATTCTTTTGTTTACCTAACATCATAGCTGTAAATATAACATCTAACCCAAATGAAATACCCACTGTCGCAAACTTTTCTGTTCCCCCTAATAAACCACCAATTGCATTGTCATAGCGCCCCCCACTACCAATACTTGATTTTATTCGACCATCACGTACGAAGATTTCATAAATCGTGCCAGTATAAATTTCTAGCCCGCGTGCCAGTAGTGGATTAAATAGACAACTTTCCGTAATGCCAAGCATATCTAAGTAATGTTCTAGTTCTAACACTTCAGCTAATCCCTCTTGAATTAAAGGCTCCTCATATTGTACGAAATAAGCAAGTGTATTTTTTCTATTGTCTTGTAAAAAATGTTCGATACTTTTTATTGCTGATTCTTCCAGACCTATTTCTTTTAATTCCGCTAAAACAGCGGCATTTCCCACTTTTTCAATTTTATCAAGTATCAGAATAACTTGGCTTTGGAAATTAGCATCCACTTCGAAAATTCCAAGTAAGCCAACTAATAACTTACGATTGTTATATTGAATAACAATATCTTGCTCTAACTTTTCAAATGCATCTATTGCCATCATCATCAATTCTGCTTCTGCTGCTTGTGAATCAACCCCTACGATATCTACATCGCATTGTGTAAACTCACGAAATCTCCCAGCTTTAATCGGACCATCTCGAAACACTTTGCCAATTTCATAACGTTTAAACGGCATTGGTAATGTAGGGTTCATTGCAATTACCTTTGCAAAAGGAATTGTTAAATCATAACGTAGCGACAGGTCACGTTCTCCTCTATCTGATAACAGATACATCTCTTGTAAGATCTCAGCACCTCCTGCGTATTTAGAGGCCATTAAGCTTGTATAGTTTAAAATTGGTGTTTCGAGTGGTTTACACCCGTATGCTATAAATGTGTCTTCTAACGTGCGACGTATATTACGACGTATACACTCTTGCTCTGGTAAATAATCTTGTGTTCCTCTAACATTTTTATAATCCATTTTCTTCATCATCTACACTCCTTTGTTTTTAAGAAAATAAAAAAACCGTACATACATAAGCTCCAACTTCGGCTTAGTTATAATACGATTTCATGAGAAATAGTCTTCCTATTCAATATTAAAAAATTAATAAAGATAGCAAGACTAATGAATATGATGATGTTTAGTTGCTGATGTTAGACGATTTAAAATCGGCATATAATCCCTCCTATCAATTTATTGGTAACTTTAAACCAAAGTAATATATTTGTCAATTCATTATTTTCTAACAATATTTCTTTAGTTGAATTACTTTTTTCTATCTCTTCTTGCCATTTGTATTATCAGCCTTCTTTAGTGATTCCTGTCGGATTTCTCCCACTATCCTCCTCAATTAGACAGAAAGCGTACTTGGTATTGTTAAACACACACATCCAATCATACCTAGTCTTCTATGCGATTCGTGTTCCTCCAACAGTTTTTTCCGCCAGCTTCCTTTAGACTCCGCGTCGCCATGGACATCCTTGCTCTTGGCTACCACTACTTCTGTCCTCAGAGTTCGTAACTTACATCCTATTTTTCATACACTGTTTCCGCACATAAAAAGGATGCCTTTTGCCAGGCACCCTTGAACTTTAAGCATTATGAGGTTACTTCTTGTAATTCAATGTTTTCTATCTTATTTGTCTTTGTGACATAATGGATTTTTACATAGACCCCAAATTCCTTGTCACTTTGTTTTAGCCATAGCTTAAATTTTTCGATTGTTGTATCCCCTTGAGTTTCTCTTCCCTCATGCAAATAATCCACTATCTTAGCTTGTGGATATTTAATCCTCACCTCTTTTATTGCTACTATACTCCACTTAGCATAGGCTGGAGCCTCCTGTTGCGCAAAAACAGCCGTTGGAATATGTAATGGCGAAGTAAGTAATACAAGAAAAGTTCCAACTGTTAAATAAAATTTTTTCAATTTAATCTCCCCTTTTGGTGTATAAACTGTTGTACAAAGCAAAAAATAAGTGCTCCAAAAGCAAAGCTTACTTTAGGAGCATTTTTTGATTATTGTTTAGGTTGTTGAGGATTATTATGAATAACTTGATTAAATTCTGCTGAGTATTCTTCACGATCATTTCTTTTATGGACATCTTCTTTCTTTTTCTTCTTAAAGCTCGTTTTATTTTTCTTTGCCATTTCTAACACCTCCAATTTAGTTATTTCTTTTTATTGGATTGCTGATTTTTATCATGGTTTGTTTTATTATCTTTATTTTTAGCCTTAGCATCAAACTCAGCTGAAAGTTCTTCATTTAGGTTGTCATTAGGATTATTGTTATTACTATTACTTCTATCGAGATCTTTGCTTTTGTAGGTACCGAAAGGATTATGCGTTCTAACATTCATCGTTTTTTTACTGTTTTTATTATTTCTATTGCCCACAGATCTTCACCTCCTACCTGTAATGTGCTCAAGAATGAAGGATTTATGCTTTGGGGAAATCTTCAATGGTAGGAATAAAAAAATGTACATCACCAATCATCATTAGTAATGTACATTCTTATTTGTCCTTTAGACAATTGTATATTCAGATATATTTAGTAAAGCTCCAACTGCCCCAGAAAAACCGTGGTCATTTATAAAAACGGGTATATGTTTTTTTGTACGTGTATAATTGGCTATTACACGAGTAAGATGATCGTTATTGCTTAAGGTAGAGCCAATATAAACAATATGTTGCGCATTTTTCTCCTCTGCATATTGAATACTAAGTGTTGTAATCACCTCTCCAACAAGCCCTTGTACAGTAGCAATAATATCTTCCGCTGGATGATTGACAAACTCTGTAATACCGACCTTCCCAAAATTACTAGCTGTTAAATGTCCATCAATGGGCGTATCCATCCCTTGGTAGATATCTTTGACTAGCAAGTCAATAGACTCCCGATTACCATTAGAACCCATTTCTCTTATTTCATTGTAATCTGTAATACCTGTTGTAAGCGCTGACAATCCAATTAGTGTTCCACCGCCTATTCCGGTTCCCCCAACACGAATATGCGTATTGCCTTCCATATAATGAATTGAAGTACCAGTACCAATATTCGTGATCATACTACGCTCAAAGAAATAGCCTTCTTTATGTAGCAAAAATCGAACACCCTTCAATGTAGCTTCAAATTCTACTATATAATGGATTGATTTCATTGCCTTTATGACTTCCAGTAATTGCTCCGTACGTCCTCCCGTAACACCAATATCCTCAATATCTGGATGATTAATAATCCAATCCTTTACAGCCAGCAAATCATTTGACGGAAAAGTTGATAAAACAAGCTCATTGTGCTCATCTAAATAAGCAACTTTTGTCAATGTGCCACCTGCATCAATACCTATAGCCTTTGGCATACCATTCTCCTTTAACTTTATTCAGTACAATCTCTATTTAAACGGGTGAGATATATACTAGATTTTGCTTTTATTCAGGATGCGTTTAAATGCCTGCTGAATAAAGTTCATGCCCCCACTGTTGTCATGGATTTTGCAAGGAGTTATTGTGTCAAAATCCCGACGTATCTTCTATATAATAATGTCAGCAAAAATTACAGTTACCATTCTTGTCCCACGTAATTGTTTATTTGCCCTTTCTAAACTTTAACGCTGTTGAAATGATTGTGCAATAACTTAGCAAACTTTCATGAAAAAAACACGAAAAATATCAAAATACTTCTATTTTTCACCTTTATTGCGAAAGCATTTTTATTACTTTATCATTTTTTTATTAAAAGAACAAAAAAAGTGAAAATGCATGCATGAACATACATTTCCACTTTCTTTTTTCATTTATTATTAACGGGCTGAATACCCGCCATCAATTACTAGTTCAGCACCTGTAATATAGGATGCCTCATCTGATGCAAGGAACAAAATAGCGTTAGCAACTTCTTCTGGTCTTCCAAGTCTGCCCATTGGTGTAGCTCGTACAAGCATATCCATCGCTTCTTTCGCTTCAGATAACTTAGCTGTCATTGGTGTTTCGATAACACCTGGGAAAACAGTATTTACACGTACATTAAAAGCTCCTAACTCAGCTGCTGCTGCACGAGCAATTGCGCGGAGTGATCCTTTAGATGCTGTATAAGCATTCATGCCTGCACCAATAATTGCTGTATAGGAAGATGTATTAACAATAGAACCTTTTCCTGCTTCTTTCATATAGTTAGCAGCATGTTTAATCCCTAAGAATGGACCAAAAGCATTGATATTATGCATAATCGTCCAGTCTGCTTGTGAAATTTGGTCAGGACCTTTTTCAGATGAGATACCAGCATTATTAATTAAAATATCAATACGACCATATTTGTCGATGACTGCTTTCGTTACCTCTGCCCAGTTTTCATCAGAAGAAACATCTAATTTCATTCCCTCTACATGCTCTAGCTCAGAAATTTTTGCTAGGTTTTCTTCGTTAATATCAGCAGCAATAACTGTAGCTCCTTCTTCCGCAAACAATTTAGCCATTGCAGCACCCATACCTGATGCGCCACCAGTAATAATTGCAATTTTGTTATCTAAACGTCCCATAAATAAAACTCCCTCTATGTCATATTTTGTATCGCAAAAGTCCAACCAGTATTTTGAAAAAATATGGTATAGAACTAAATAGTTTACTATTAAACTTTATCATCTTTTTAAAGCGTTTTCAAAGAATATGACTAGAAATTAAACAATCTGTTTTATCTTTCCTCACTTTTGCGATACGATATACTATAGATGTGTGACCATGTGAACGGAGGAATTGTAGTGAAAGATCAAAAGACACTTTATAAAGAAGCGATGCAGGTTTTAAAGGAAACTAGCCGCACTTTTTATATACCGATTACTTTTTTAAAAAACGATTTGAAAATGTCAGTGGCAGCTGCCTATTTAGCTATGCGTGCTATTGATGAAATTGAAGACCATGAAATGCTTTCAAATGATGTAAAATTTGATTTACTAACGGGAACAAGTGAATTATTAAAGGAAACATTTGATGCCAAGGCATACGAAGTATTATTAGCACCATATGCAGATCAACTACCTGAAGTATCTCTTCGTTTAGCAGACTGGCTTACTTTCTGCCCTGAAGGCTCACGAAAAATTGTCCAAGCATCAACGAGTGAGATGTCTTTTGGGATGGCCAAATGGGCAAAAGCAAACTGGCAAGTGCACACGCGTGAGGATTTAGATGATTATACATACTACGTCGCAGGGCTTGTCGGCACAATGTTGTCTGAGCTTTGGGCGTGGGGTGCAGACATTCAAACAGATCGCGATTTAGCTATTGGCTATGGACGAGGTCTCCAAGCCGTGAATATTTTACGTAATCAGCATGAAGATATGGATGAGCGTGGCGTAAGCTTCGTTCCTGATGGCTGGACACGAGAGGATTTATTTGCATACGCTGAGGAAAACCTTGCAAAAGCCGATCTTTATATGAAGGATATCAATAAACGCACAGTACTTTTATTCTGTCGTTTACCACTAGCACTTGCTCATAAAACATTAAATGCGATGAAGGATGGTCGCGAAAAAATAACACGAGCTGAAGTCGAAAAAACGGTAAATGAGGTACAGGCTGAATAATGTAGCTGAAATCACTTAACCCGAGTATGAGGAAATTCTCTTACTCGGGTTTATTTGCTTATAAGGTACCCATCAGATTAACTATTAATTCATAACTAAAATATAAAGAAAGCAACGTTAACAACATAAATACTACTTTTTCAACTTTACTGCCTGTTTTGGTTGTTAGTGGGAAACGGACAGAAATAGATACTGGGAAAAACAATTTAACACCCTTTTTTGTCCACATATCCAGAAAAATATGACTTGCGATTCCTAATAAAATCCCCACTGAAATCGCTTTAAAAGGAACTAAAGTATGTAGTAGCATCACCATTAAAATTAAAAAAAGTAAACTATGTGTAAAGGATCGATGTCCAAACAACTTATTAACTATTTTTGAAATGATGGGAAACTTTCTCCCAATTTTGCTGCCCCTATGGCATATATCTGGAAGTAATGCACCGATAATGCCTGCCCCTACTAAAATCATCGGATTATCATTCGAAATTTGTGCAAAGGCTAGGCTAGCAGTAATGCCCCCAACAATATGAGTATTCCCTTGCATAGGACTTCCCCTCTCATGTCTATTATGATTGATCCTCCTTAATTTAACACATCTTCCCCTAAAAGGGAACATATATTCCGAACATACACTCCCATTTTATTTCGAGCTGGGGTAAATTGTAAAAAATATGATAATTACTACGCTTAATTTTCAGAACCATTTCAGGAACTTATTGTATATATAGAATGATTTTAGATAAAAATAAGTACTGGAGGTTATTTATGAAATCAATTAGAGGTATCACATTTATTATACTTATTATGGGAACCAGCGCTTTACTTTGGTTTTTTGCTACACCGATAGAGCCGCTCCATTCTTTGGATAAGCTTAGTCACATGATTGGAGGCTTGGCAATTACCGGTTTCTTTCTTGTTTTTTTATTATCAACTAGAATGAAATTGTTAGATCGATGGTTTCATGGTCTAGAAAATGTCTATCGCTACCATAAATATATAGCTATTATTTCACTGGCATTGGTGATTTTACACGGACAGTTGCAAGAGATGGTTCCAGAGGATAAAGAATTTGACACTTCTCTTAGTGAATTTTCTAAAGAGCTAGGAGAGCTTGGCCAATATGGCTTTATTGCCCTTATTTTAATAGCCTTTCTTGCAAAATTCCTAAAATATGAACACTGGCGGATTATTCATCGATTCATGCTAATTCCCTATACCTTCGGAATATATCATGCATATTTTTCTAGTAAATACGATTTACTACAACCTACACCTTTAGGCATTTTCTCCGCCATTACAACAACTATAGGATTTATGTCAGCATTATATATGCTAACGATGTATCAGGATATGTTTTTTAAATACACAGGTAAAATTACAGGCATACAACAAATGGGCTCGAATGTAATTGAGCTTGAGCTAACACTTGATAAAAAAATCCCCTTTCAATTTGGTCAATTTGTTTTTATAAAATTTTTTCAAGATGGATTAGACAAGGCACCACATCCCTTTTCAATTTCTAGTGGGGATGGTGAAAGAATTTTCGTTACCATAAAGGTACTTGGAGATTTTACACACCAAGTTTATCACTCTATAAAAATAAATACAGCTGTTGCTCTTAATGGACCATATGGGCAATTAAATTTCGAAAAAGGTCCCCAATCACAAATTTGGATTGCAGGCGGCATCGGTATTACTCCTTTTTTATCTTATTTGCAGTCACAGCCCTTTGATCGTACTATTGAATTATTTTACACTTATCAAGGGGAAGACAATGCAATCTATAAAGATTACTTACAATCGTATGCCGTAAGTAATCAGCAGTTTAAAGTAAATTTTATTGATACTACCCAAATGGACAGGCTGTCATTTGAAAATTATCATGTACCAGCAAATACCCAAGTCTATCTATGTGGTCCTGACAAAATGGTCAAGCATTTTACTAAGCAGTTGAAATCCCATAATAACGATATCATGATAGACTTTGAAGCATTTAAATTTAGATAATACTCGTTCAAAAAAGACCATCGTCCTAATAATTAGACAATGGTCTTTTCAATGTACTATATAGTAAATTTACCTGTTTCCTCCTGAAGATCCTGTGCCAGTTGTGCTAATTGTTCAGAGGCTACGGCCATTTCATTCATGGTAGAAGCCTGCTCCTCTGTGATGGCTGACACATTTAAAGTATGGTCATTGGTTGCCATTGCTTGCTGACTAATTTCTTGAACCTTCGAAGTCATGTCATGTAGCTTTTCATAGGCATTTGATGTATTGGTACTCGTCCTTTCAATCATTTGTTTTAAGTCTTCAATCGCATTGCTGATTGCATCAAAGGTACTTCCAGCCTGCTGTACAGAATCAATGCCATGGTGAGCAATTTTACGACTTTGCTCCATCATCGAAACAGCCTCATTGATTTGCTCTTGAATCGTCCGAACAACAGTGGCAATGTCTTGTGAGGCATGGCTTGTTTGTGTTGCCAATGCCTTTACTTCCCCTGCAACTACTGCAAAGCCTTTCCCTGCTTCTCCTGCACGTGCTGCTTCAATCGCTGCATTTAAGGACAATAAATTTGTTTGGTCTGTTATGGATGAAATAAGTTCGCTCATCTTTTCGATTTGGACGGATTGATTTTTTAAGCTACTTATCAGATTTGCACTATTTTCCACTTGTGTATGCAGCTCCGTAATTTCATTCACGAAGGCACGGATTTGCTTGGAGCCTCCACTTGCAATCTGAGAGGTTGTTGCAGATTGCTGAACGGCACTGTCTAAGGCATTAACAGCAAAATGCATATCCTCACCTAAAGCGGATGTGACAGAAGTTAGTTGATTGCTAACTGTCTGTTGCTTGCTGGTATTCTCTGCCACGTTTTGCATAGAGACGGCTACCTCTGTGACGGATTTACTAACCTCTTGGACACTAGCTGTTAGTTCTTCAGCAGTGGAGGCAACTGTGTCTGTTTCAGCTACGATTTGCTTCATCATTGTTCCTAATGCATCTACTGAATCATTATAATACTGTGCCATCTCGCCAAATTCATCCTTTGTATTTATCGACATTCTTTGAGTTAAATCACCTGTAGCAAGATTGCCTAAATGGCCATTTATTGTACGCACTTCCTGACGAATATAGCGTGCAATTAAATAGATAATTACGGATATTACACAGATAAGAATAATACTAACAATAATTTGTTGATATAGCATTGCTTGTACTTCACTATATAACTCAGTTGTCGGAACAATTAAAATAAGCTTCCAAGGCATTCCTTGTATCTGTTTATATTGCAATGTGTATTCTTTACCATTAACCACTGTTTGAATCAATTTTTTATCCCCAGCAATTTGTTCGATAGGAATTTTTAAATAGTCCTGAACCGTTTCTTTATTTACCTTCTTTACATCAGGATGTGTTAAAAATGTTCCCTTATCATCAATTATAAATGCATAACCACTTTCTCGTATTTTCACCTCAGATATAATGGATTGGATAGATTCAAGAACATAATCACCTGTGATAACGCCAATTGGGGTTTGTCCCTTTAGAACTTGAATACCAAAAGTAATAAACATCTCTCCTAAAGCTTCATCAAAAAAAGGCTCTGTATGTATAATGTCACTGGATTGTAAGCTATTTTTGTACCACTCCTGTTGATGGAAGGCATAAGCTGGATCTTGATATACATCTGTATAGACAATTTTTTCTCCATCTTTATAGGCATATGGTCCAAAAATCTCTCCATTGGCAGCGTCCTTTTCAAGCCAAAGCCCCATCCCATAGGTTTCCTTATTTAATGGCAGTAACTGCTCAACAAAGCGTGTAAATTGTTCTCTTGACATACTATTATCTGCAGTTTCTATTGCAGATTTAGCACTATAGATTAGCTGATTATGTGCATGTAATTTATTTTCAACAGAATTAGACACATCGTCAGCTAATAATGACATCTCATGTTCAATCGAGTTTCCAAGTTCATTCGACGCTTTTAAATAACTTAAGAAGGACATGCCACCTAGAAATATAGTGATGATGGGAATAAGTATACCAATTTTTGCAAAAATTTTTAAATTACCTAATAGTTTCTTCATTTACCTTCACCCATTCATATTATTTTAGTTCTATAGTTATCTCTAGTATAAAGGGAGTAGACTACGATAAATATGTTTTTTTTGTAATTTTTTACATAATGGGTAAGTACTCAAATTTTACTATGATTTCTTTCGATAAATAATACGCAAATCAATCCGCTCTAATTCGAGCAATTTACTTGGATTTTTTCAAAAACTATCGTATAGTAAATTTCATCATAGAAAAAAGGGGTTTTTTTAAACAATGACGATAACAAAAAGTTATTTAAATAAAGTAATGCATGAGCGAAAATCAGTACGCAAATATGAAGCCAATTATAAAATTACACAAGCTGAATTAGAGGAATTACTTACGGAGGCAACAACAGCACCTTCATCAAGTAATTTACAACCATGGCGCTTTTTAGTGATTCAAGATCCAACTGTAAAAAAAGAATTACGCCAGATTGCTAATAACCAGGAGCAAATTGAAACTGCCTCTGCTATTATTGCTGTATTAGGTGATACGGAGATGTACAAAAATGTTGAGGAAGTTTATACTAAAAACTTCGAGCAGGGCTATATGGATGAGGCAACAAAAAATAGTATGATCGAAAATTCGTTAAAGCTCTACCCAAATCTGCCTAAAGAAATTCTAAAAAATATAGCAACCTTCGATGCTGGCTTAATTTCTATGCAAATTATGCTTTTAGCTAAAGACATGGGATACGATACTGTTACAATGGGAGGCTTCAATAAGGAAGCTTTTGCAAAGCACTTTGAATTAGCAGATCATCTAGTTCCAATTGTATTAATCGCTATCGGCAAAGCAGCTGCACCCGCTTACGGCTCCTCACGCCTGGCTTTAAATGACATTGCGAAATTTATATAAAAGAAAGATTTAATAAAAAAACCCATAGTGTTAAATATATGTAATAACAACTTAACATTGAAATTAAAAGCCTGTATCTTAAATTACCAAGTATCGATACAGGCTCTTTTTTATTGGCTATGTTCGCAAAGAATGTAGATAGTCAGAACCTTTCTTTTATATCAATAAGAACATTAGCATTTTGTAGAGATATAAAGAACAAACCTCTAATATGTTATTGCTTATTTTTGTTTTAGCTCTTTAATTCCATTCTTATTCTTTTTAACGCTAATTCAGCCGCCATTTTCCCGTTATATTGCCCGTGTTCTTTAACCCAATTTAATTTTTCTCTAGCGGGCAAGTATTTATGGAAACCTAGAATTTCAGCAGCTCTCTCCTGTACCCACATATCCGAGTCTTCTAATAGGGGAATAATTTCATGCAATTGTGTGTAAGGAGTCAAAGCCATAATTGAAAACAAATATTGAGTTCTTTTTTCTTCATCTAATTCAGGGGTTTTAAGAAGGTTCTTCAATTCTACAATGGCTTGTACATCCTGCCTTAATAGCAGATCATCAGTATGCTCTTTGGACAGGGGGTAATATTTCGGAAATTCATACCAATCACTTTCAGGATTTTCTAATAGGTTTTTTATGAACGTTTGTATATTAGGGTACACTGGGGACAAGTCGATTTCCTCATGGTTTATATAGCAAACTTTACCTGTCAGTGACCCAATCATGTAAACACCCACATAATTGGAATTATCATCTGTCCATAATGGAAAAACCTCTGAACTATTAACATCTTCATTAAGGTATAAATACACTTCTGTTGCTTCTTCAAAGGATAATAATCGTATCATAAAATCATTCTTGTGCTTCAAATAGATTGGATTATCGAAAGCATTCATTATTTCTTGAGGTATTGATATGTTTAAAAAAGTTGAGATTTGATTAAAAAAATTGTCCACTATGTATCCTCCATTCATCATATTTACAACTAACTCGAAATTTGAGCCTCTTCATATAATCCGTTTGAATCGACAGAAGATAACTCCTAAACATATTTTACATTGTTAAAATACAAATCACTAGCCGTTTGATACTTTTATCTAGGTTTGTAAAAACCTGTAGAAATGGCAAATTTCATATTAAAGGCTTTATTCTTACGTTAAGAATACTTAACGTTTAAAAATGTATAATAACGTTGAATATTAGATTATTGTGCCTTAACATACAATATATAGAAAATAATTTCACAATAAAAGGAAGAGGTGTATTTTATGGAGTATAAAGAGTATTTGAAAAAATTAGGCGAAACAGCGTTAAAGTATGCTGAACTATCAGATAATGAAAATACAGTAGACTTAACGCCTGTTCCTCAAGAAGGTATAAGTGGAGATATAGAGGAAAATATTTCATTTAATAGGAACGGAGACTGGACATTTGAGTATTCAAAATATTGTCCAGTAAATATCAGTGCAGATGGTTGGATAGATGGAGCACCAGATGGCTCAGTCTTTGATGTGTATATAGATACGAATTATCCTGAACATAAAAGTTTTAAAGCAGTACTTCAGGGACAGAAGTTATCAACGACTATTAAAACAAATACTTTTTCACAGACATCTCTAAAAATCCGCATTCATTCTAACAAGCCAAATAGCACTGGAACATTCCACTTGCATTATAGCATTTAGTCAAAAAGTGTGTATTGTAGCCCATTTTAGTCCATGTACTTTCCAATGAGCTACACTAAAATCCAAAGAAATCCATATTAGTTTAATTGTTTGGTCGCTTTTTGGCTGCCTATTTTTTTGAATCAACAAATAAGAACACTCATCACAACTATTTTTATCTTTTATGGAATAAACTATATTTTTTTAATATAAATTACTAAGGAGGAAATATTATGACAGTTGCAGTAAAAAATTTTAGCAGCATTATGAATCAAATAAGAGATGCTTATGTAGGAGAGTCTACTAATGAATTTTCTTTAGCAGGATACATCGGACTTCAAGCCCCTTCAGTATCCGATACACCTGATGAATTGCAAAAATTAACACAAGAATATCAGCAGAATGTTAATAATTTTTATGAACAAGAAGAATTAGGCTTAAAAGAAAATGTTAAACAATTAGAAAATAATAATGTGAATAAAACAGATTTTTTTGAGAATATGCGTAAGAAAAAAGAAGAAGCAATAAAAAAGTCAGAAGACATGATTAATAAATTTTATGATTCATTGACAGATTTTGGTGAAGAACATCCTGCAACGCAAATAATCATCCTTAACCTTGCTGATAAAGTTGGAGCTTTTATACAAGACATTATGAATAAAGTTGTAGATGTTTTTGTTGGTGTGATAGATGCTGTAAAAAAGGCAATTAGTGTAGCTTTTGATTTTATTTCTTCTACTTTCAATTCAATTGTTGATACAACGAAAAACTTCTTTTCTGAGTTATTTTAAACAATAATGAATAAGTGACAATTTAAAATAAAGATATCCTTTTTAATTTAGCTATTAACCAACTAACTAAATTAGTAGTAGATCAGCTTCAAGTACGTTAAACGGAGTATTAAAATGGTTAAAAGGAGCCGCACAGAACGGCTCCTTCTTTTATAATTTTGAAGTTGATAATTTCGAAAGTTTCTCTGCTAAGATCTTCATTTCAGCGGGTGAAAGCGTAACACCTTTTCCCATTTTTGTATGATCCTCTGACCAATCTCGAATATCAAATTTGGCTTCCCTACCATTCCAGCTAATTAGATTTAATTCCTTCTTCCAACCCTTATTTCCCTCCGATAAAACAGCGAGTGTTTCAATAATTTCATATTTAATATCAGCCATATGCATTCCTCCATATTTTAATTTGTCATACAAATTATATCTCAAAAAGTGGAGTAGCAAACATTTAAGGCAATTATTGATTTACCCTTTTACCTTATTATCTTTTTGGTTCCCATAAGGTTGTGTATCCATTCATTATTGAGTAATCATATAAATCTATAAGTTTCGTATTTTCATATGTACGAAAGTAAAAAGGTTCGTTTACGCTGGAGGATAAATGATCATTTCTTATAAGCATTGTTTCTAAATATAAACGGGTGGCAATTTTATCACTCTTCTGTAAATTACAATCATTGCAGGCTAATACTAAATTCCATAGATTATCATTTTGAACGAAGCTCCAAGGGATAAAATGGTCGACATGTGTTTTTCGGCGACTAGATGATAAATCACAATGACAGTAGAAGCAACGATTTTGTTCAAATTGTGTAAGCACCTTGTAAAAGGTTTCTAATGAACTACGCTTTGAAATTACTTCGATCTTGGAAAGCAAAGCCATTGTACTTGTTGCTTCATTCACTTTTTCTAAATATTTTACCAAATGATAGTTTGTTAAATTCATAAGGACACGCTGATATTTTTTCATAAACTCATAAACAGGACGATTAAAACGAAATTGCGCACGTTTAATATCAAATGCATAGAATACACCAGCTGTATCACCATAAAATGCACCAATCACATTTTGCTTGCAGTCACGTTTAACATCATGGACAATTTTCAACTGTAAAGAATCCGCAAGCTGATCAAATTGCCATTCGGATGAAATACTATAGTCATTTACATACTTTTGCAAAATGGTTTGAGCTCGAGCTGGTTTATTTTTATTAGGGGACTGTACTAATTGATGACGAATGACTAAATTCCAATAAATATTAGTGAAAGAGTAAAAAATTTGATCATAGCTAAGTGTTAATTCATCCTCTACGTTATATAAGTTTTCAAGTAATGCTTTAAAAAATACATATTTATAGGAAGTTGCGACAGATGAACGATAATAGAAATTGTTAAGATGTTGCCAAATTTCATGCTCCGTAATATATTTCTCCTGTATTTCACCGACCCTTAAATCATGTGACACGTTTCTTTCACCTACTCCTCTACTTCCATCAAATAGATCCCTTTGGAAAACCCTCCACGTTGTTCTTTCTTTTGAGCACGAATTTGCTCCAATTGCTCATAGGAAACATCAAGCTTATGTATGGCCGCGTAAACTAGTTCTAAAATATCTGCAAGCTCTTCTATAGCCTCTTTTTCTGAAGCGGACTCCTTAAATTCTAGAGCCTCCTCTTGCATTTTCTTTTTGATTTCTTCCAAATATTCTTCCTGTTCTACTATTCTTGTTACACATTTTTTGCCACTCGCTTCTATTACTTGAGGTATTAAATCGCGAACCAATTTATTGTATATTGGCATATAATCGCTCCTTTTTGAAATCCTTTTCATCTAAGGCTTTCCATATCTTTGCTGAATCGTGCGAATATGTTTTTTCTTCATTGCCTTGGAAATTTGCATTTGTGGTAGCAACTGATTGTAAATGGCTTGAATATCGCCTTTAGAGAAAATTGGACTAGCAGATTTTTGACGTGCTTGGATAAAATGTTTTAACTCCTCTCGTTTTAAAACATGTATATTAGCGGAAGTCAGCTCCACTTTTTTTAATGTACAGCTTTCACCAAAAACAATAACCGAATGAATGGCTTTGTTTGGCAGCTTTAAAAAATCTTGAATAGCACGGGTATGTATAGCATTTTGACGGATTGGATTAAAAAATTTATATTTTCTCTTATTTTTCGGCATTGTTTGCGTCCATTGCTGATGTGCTTCATTTCCGAAAATCCAACCACTATAATTTTTTGATTCCAATACATATAAGCCAGTTCGATCAATATAAAGAAGGTCAATTTCTGTTAACTCATCCGAATTTCTTTTCGGAATATACATATTAACTAATTGTCTATGACTTTTCGATGCATGTTTCTCAATAATTTTTGAAGTTAAGTACTCACCATACCTTCCTTTATTCCATTTAACTGTTAAAATATGATTTTTAGTCAGCTGATAATAGGTACTTTTACGATAATTTTTTTCCATGAAATAAATGCACAGTATTACACATAGAATAACAACTAGTAACATGACAATCCCCCTTTAATCTAGAAATTTTTAAAAATGAATCTTCAAAACTAGTATACCAATATTTCCAAGGATTTTTTTTGCAATTTTTTCAGTATCCGCTCAAAAAAACATCATCAAAGCCTTATTTAAAGAAATTATCCTAGTACAAATATACGATTTTCAATAAATATTACATATAAATTGTTATGGATTTAACATTTTAGGATTGTTATGATTAGGGGGTATTTTTATTTGAAGGGAGGTTTGATCGATGAGCTATGATTCTTATTATTACAATGATTATGATGCGGCGTTAGGCGGATTTTTTTTGTTGATTATTATTGCATCTCTTGTATTAGGTTTAATCGCATATGTTGTTAGTGCACTAATTTATTTTATGGCCTCTAAAACAAACGGCTTCGGTGATATAGCTTACATTGCTTGGATACCACTTATCAATGTTTATAGCCTTTTCCTGTTAACAGCAGATGGTGTTGATAATGAAACTGTTCGTGCTGCAGCTTTAAAAAATACGCTAATTTATGCTGGTTTAATTATTGTTTCATTTATTCCATTTATCGGCATCATTGCTTCACTTGGTGCTGTCGGCTTCACTCTATACTTCACTTACCGTCTATTCTATAGATGGTCTGGCGAAACTGGGAAGGCTGTCCTATACATTATTCTCACGCTTATAACAGGTGGGATATTCTTTATGATTTATGGTTTATTACGTATGAACAGACCTTTCGTTGTCTAGCCACAAGTGAAACCTCTTTTTGTCAGGTGACAAAAAGGGGTTTGTATTAATCGCGCAGTTTGACACTATAATGTCTCATTGATTTGGGAATGCCTTTTAATGCCAGAACTCCATTATAAACTAAATATCGAATTCTATACTCTAAATAGAAGACGTTTGGACACTCGTCCATTTGAGATATTAATTCTGTAATTACAGTTCCTGTCTTAATAAAATTCTTTATAGTTTGTTCTCTATGTAACTTCTCGACCACGTTTATAATCAATGCATCAAAATAATCTTCTGATACATTTATTATTTCCCCATTTACCCATTGTCGCAATACATTCCTCGTTTGTGATATATGTTCCCATTCTTTTTGAAGGGATAGTCTCTCCTGAACAGTTAAAGACTTGTTTTCACTATTCATAAAGAGCTGGCTTAATTGTAGCGATGAAAGTTGTCCTGTATTACCATATTTATTGTGCTCAGAGGTTTGCATAAGATAAATTTCGTTTGCTTTATCGTTTAATAAATAAAGAATGAATCGTAAAAGACACTGTTCATTCGCATTGTTTCCAACCCAAATGTAAATAGGAAAATGATTGGGAATATCAACTATTTCACGCAAAGTATTTACGAAGTTATGATATTTAATATGATCATCCTGCTCATTATTAATATTTTCAAATAGCCATTCTTTACGGGAAACTTGCCCTAACTTCTCTTCTAACTGACACAATGGACCGATAGAGAGATCGTCAGGAAACCCAATAATATGCCTTGGCGGAACAAGTGCCACCCTTAGTGACCCAGCTGTTGATTCTGAGCAAGTAATATGAACCACCTGAGAAGAAGGTGTTATGGATTCATACTGTGATACAGAACGTTGCTGCTGAATGGCGTCGTTTATGATTTCCACTATATTATAAAATTGCTCTTGCTCAAGATAGAAACTCCAAGGATTCTCTGAAGGCCTACTCTTATCATGATTAAACGCTTCAAATTGAAGAGGATGCTGTAGTTCATATGCCTCCCATTCACCTAAATTGATGACATCTGTTAAATTGACATATTCAAGTGATTTGATTTTATAAACAGCAACTATATTCGGTTTAATCAATAAATATACAAATGGAAAATGGACTTTTAACTTCATAAGCTTCATCCTCTTTTTATTAAATTTTACCATATTTCCTTAAATAATTTCTTTTTCTATTCTCTACCATTAATTTTTCGAAAAAGGAGTTAGCTAGCAGAATAAATATGCTATATTATAGTTAGAAAATTTAGAATTTCTTATTTCACAATAAAGGGGATTGATGAATGTGTATGAAAATATTTTAAGACACCCTGGACCTACGCCTATTCCAAAAAAGGTTCAGCTTGCAATGAATCAGGATATCTTTAGCCACCGAAGCTCAGAATTTGTGGAGCTATACCGTGAAACGACTGAATTAGTGAAGCCAGTTTTCGGGACAAAGCAAGATATTTTATTACTTCCTTCAGGTGGTACAGCTGCTTTGGAAGCAGCTGCGGTGAATACAGTTTCAGCTGGTGAAGATGTTGTTGTTGTGACAGTTGGAGCATTCGGTGACTATTTTGTTTCGATTTGCGAAAAATACGGCTTTAACGTACATAAGCTTGAAAAAGAATGGGGACAAGCTTGTACAGCTGATGAACTACGAGCATTTTTACAGCCCTTACAAGCGATTAAAGCTGTTTTTGTAACATATAGTGAAACTTCTACGGGTATCTTGAACCCTGTCGCTGAATTAGCACAAGTTGTTCGAGAAGAAACAGATGCTTTAGTCATTGTAGATGGTGTAAGCTGCATTGGAGGAGCACCCGCTGAAATGGATAAGTGGGGTGTTGATATTCTTGTTACAGGCTCTCAAAAGGCTATGATGCTACCGCCAGGACTTTCACTTGTCAGCGTCAGTGACAGAGCATGGAATGTTATTGAGGAAAATAAAGCACCATCCTATTACTTAAATTTATTGAGCTATCGTAGCTGGGCAGAAAAAGGGATGACGCCAAATACGCCAACGATTACACTTATCTATGGACTAAATGAGGTATGCAAACTAATTGAGCAAGAAGGCGGCTTTGATAAAACCGTTGCACGTCATGATTTAATGAAAAATATGGTGCGTAATGCAATGAAAGCACTAAATATTGAATTGTTAACGGATGACGAACATGCCTCACCAACTATTACAGCCATTTTTGCACCAAAAGGTATTGACCTTGGTGAATTCCTAACACATTTAAAACAACACTATCATTTAGATTTCGCTGGTGGACTTGGCCACTTACAAGGAAAAATCTTCAGATTTGGACATATGGGCTATTGCTTCCCAAGCGATATTTTACAAGCAGTTTCATTAATGGAGGCCGCACTACAGGACTTCTCCTATGACTTCGAGCCAGGTGCTGGAGTACGCGCAGCTCATGAAGTATTTTTAGCTACTCAGCAAAAACAGCTTCAAAGATAAATTATCAGTTGTCTGACCATGCAAACCCCAATTCTCCATTCGATGGCTTTTTTTTATGCCATTCCTGCAAGATTTTACACCTGTAGAGGTGGGAGTCTTCAGCTGAATGAAGATAAATTAATTTTAAAATAAAGTGTATAGAAAATAATAATTGGCCCAAACTATTAAAGATTTCACTTCAAATCCAATGACTGGGAGGGTTAACCCGATGAGTGGGATGGATTGAACTCAGAAGGACCATCAAAACTGAATGAAGCTAAAGCAAGATGTCTTAAAATTTTTAAGATCCCATGCGGAAGCGAGGCAGTGTGTCATGGAGCATTTAAAGTAAGTGAGAATCAAGCCTGGAATATTATTTCCAGGCTTTTTATTTTGATACTTATCATACATAACTGATGTTGAGATTTAAAAAATAAAGTTTGAATATTTAACGATAACAAGCTTTATATGAAAACAAATCTAAAGAGCATTTTTTGAAAAAAGATTGATTAAAACTCGGATTTATGCGCCCCTTTATTTTTTAGTATCCTTAAATAAAGTTCAAAAAGTGTCATTCTAAACCTCAACCACAAAGTGATTAAACGTTGATGACTACTTTTAATCATCTTAATACACTTTTTATCCATTGCATTCACAAAAATTTTATAGATAATCTATAGTGTAAAATATTAATATCACCCCAACTATACACATAATCCAGGAGAGGGTAGAACCTGAACTGCTTGATATTTTATTCCGAAGATTAACTAAAATAGGGTTTATCAACTTTCCAAACAATTTATAACCTAAAAATATAAGGAGTGCTGGTAGAATCATAATAAAATTGTATGCTGCTATAATTGGAATCCACTGATAAAAGGGTATATCTAATGTGGTTAATAAACCAATAGACGCAAAATATGGGAAAGCCATACCTGCCTCAATGATAAACGTCGTAACACCAATCATAATTATTGAGAATAGGCTTTGTGTTTTAGGTTTTGGAATATTACTATTTTTATTTGTGGGAATAAAAAAACTAGCAGTAAATAATATCACTCCTATTATGAAGATGACCCAGCTAAATATTTTATTATGAAAAACAGTTGAGAATGTTTCCGTAATAAAATTTAAGCCTAACATCATGGCGATACCTAATGAAAAATACAGTAGCACGACCGTAAATAGATAGGTCAATAATCTTGAAGTTAAATTTTTATTGTCTGTTAAAATCAGAAATAAAGTAACACCAATAATTGTTGGGCTTAACATATCTAAAAGAGCTAAGCCACCCAAATAAATTAATATATCAGTTCCCATCTTTCCCTCCGCATGTGTTCAAATAACTATGATTTATTATCGAGATAATGTACAGATGCCTTTTCCAAAAAATTAAGGACTTCTTGATCAATTGGATATAGGCTATATTTTTTTGATTCCTCGGGTGACATTCTAATGTCCCAAAGTTTATCTAAAAAAGCATCTTCGTCATTAAAGTCTTCACCTTTTTTTACATCCATTCTCTCAATGATATTTTGTATTCGTGAATTACTATAACCAAGGTGCATATATTTTTTTAATTGCCCTACTAAAGCAATCCACTCTAAAGAATCTGGATCGCTACTAGCCATGTTAGGAAGTTTTTCTAATACTTCCGTGTTTTTAAAATTTAATTCATCTCGACTATAATTTAAAGCTTCTTTAGCATCCTTATTATTGTATAAATCTATGATTTTTTTAATTTTAAATTCTTCCCCATCAATCGCTATACCATTTATTAGCTCCCTTAAACTAATTTCTATCTTTGAAAGACGGTCCTTTTCTTTTATCACATAAGATAGTTGTTTTATTAGACTTTTAGACCAATCCCATTCTTCGGACTCTAACATAATTTTGATCTCGCTTAATTGAAATCCTATCGTTTTTAGGAATTGTATTTGCTGAAGTTTCTTCAACTCAGTATTTGAATATAATCGATGACCTCCTTCAGTTTTTGATACAGGTTTCAGAAGTCCTATTTTGTCATAAAATCTTAAGGTTCTAACTGATACACCGCTCTGCTTTTTAAATTCATTAATATGATACAAGCTAATCCACTACTTTCTTATTCATTTGTATGATTAAAAAACATGATTTTTAATACATAACCAATCCCTAAGCCAATCAGCACCCCTGGGAAAGCATTATCAAAAAATAAACCTACTACGGCTCCAATAATAACAAAAGCATAAATAATAATATCGTCTTTCTTCATAATAGGATTCTCCTTTTAAATTAGTGTTAAAGTATAAGCTCTATTACAGTATAAAAGATGACGTAAGGTCACTTTCAACTAATTTAAGCATTCCATTACATAAAATTCGAAACTGACCTTACGTCATTTAAGATAATCAGGGTTAAGGAGGAAGGAAAATAATTAAACTTACAACCATAAGCTTATTTTTAGTGCTAATCATGCTTGCTGGCTGTTCAACAGTAGCGGAGGAAGTAGTAAATAAAGAATCAATAGAAGATATTGAGGAGATTAAAATAAATTTTGCAAGTACAGATGTTGTTTATTCTCCAAGCGAAACAAATGACATATAGAAACATATTTAACGGTTTATGATGATGAACCAGGTGCAATATTAGAGATAATCTTCAGAACAGTTATCGATTGAATTAGATACTGATATTACACGCTTATTAAAGCCAAGTAAAAAAAACAACCACTAGTATGAAGATATCAGTAAATTTTGATGAAGAGCAGCTTAATTTAGAATTAGATATCAATACAAACAGTGGTAGACAATCAATTAATTTAACTCTATACGACAATTCACAGACAATAAGGCGGTTATTGCTTTTTCAGGTAATGGTGAGCATAAGATGCAAATTACAATAAAGTCAGGAAATATTAATTGAATTAATAGAGGGTAGAAAAATAAATGGGCACGAGGCTGGGACAAAAGTGTTTTAGCCAATAAAAATACCGAACTATTCAATGAAACGCTCATGAAGTGTTTTGGAATAGTTCGGTTTATCTATTTATCGTGTTTTGTTAATTTAAAGATTATTCGACTTTATGAAGGAACCATTTAGTTATGTCCCAGCCTCGTTCTCTCTCTATTCAATCAAGTAGCACAATCCTTATCCGTTAACTTAAGTATATTTCTTCACAATCTTATAAGTTTAATATAAATATCCAACAAAAAATCACCTCTAAGAAAACCAAATGAGGTGATTTTTATCAAACTTTATTATAATCAATCAAGTTTTTTTTAAAGCTTCAAATGTCTAATTATTATATATTATCACTGTGGAGAAAATCCTATATTTCAAACTCCCTTATTTTTCGTTGATCATAGTGGCTTAACATGCTCATTTATTGGAGGCTTTTAATCATTATACAACCTTCATGCCTTTTTCAAATATTCCTCACGCATCTCTTGTGGTACCATACTCCCACCAGTTGCCCAAACAATATGCATAGCTTGCTCCATTTTGTCTGTTAAATGATGCTTTTCCAAATAATTTTTCCCTTTTTTCATTAACTGAATCGGTCCAAACATTCCTGCATGTGCAGATGGCTCTAAAAATAATCCTTCACTATTCATTGCCAAACCTAATGATGTAAACAATTCTTCATCTGTCACCGTGTAACATCCGCTAATATACGTTTCCATCACTTTTCCTACGAATTTAGAAGCGCGACCAACAGCTAAACCATCTGCTTCCGTTTTATTGTCTAAGCCAATATCCTCTACACTAATTTCATCATGTAAACCTGTCAGCAAACCGATTGTCATGCAAGGAGATTCTACTGGCTCTGCAAAGAAAACATGCACATGCTCTCCAAAAAGCTCACGAAGTCCATATGCAACCCCACCAGGTCCACCACCAACCCCACATGGTAAATACACGAACAAAGGATGTGCTTCATCTACTTTAATGTTCGTCTTTTCAAATTGGTGCTTTAGTCTTTTCGCTGCCACTGCATAGCCAGCAAAAAGATCCTTTGAATTTTCATCATCAATAAAATGACACTTTGGATCTTGCTCAGCCTCTAGACGACCCTGCTCCACAGCGACACTATAGTCAGCTTCATATTCGATTACTGTTGCACCCTTTTCGCGCAGCAATGCTTTCTTCCATTCCTTTGCGTCACTCGACATATGTACTACGACATTAAAGCCGAGTTTCTTGCCCATAATGCCGATGCTTAATCCTAGATTACCGGTAGATCCAACCGCAATTGTGTACTGCTGGAAAAATGATTGGAAGTCCTCAGTTGCCAACACCGCATAATTATCCTCTTTTTTTAGCTTTCCACTGGCAATAGCTAGTCGCTCTGCATGTCTTAGTACTTCAAAAATACCTCCGCGAGCCTTAATAGAGCCTGAGATCGGCAAGGCATGATCGCATTTTAAGATCAACTGACCAGGTATCGAAACGTCAAATTCCTTTTCGAGAGCTTTCTTTATCAATGTTATGTCCTGAATAGTTGATTCAATAAGACCTTGGCTTTCCAAAAGCTCTGGGAATGCTATTATTAAATAAGAAGAAAAGCGTGAAAGGGTTTCTTCAGCTTCCTCGACTTCCTGCAACGAAAAAAGATTGGTTGTCGCCTCTTTTTGCCGATTTGTATTTTCCCAAAGCACAGTATGCTTATTTGCTAGCTCTTTTAGTATTGGAAATTGCTGAAATAGTTCGTGTTTAAGTTCATTTTTCACCTTCGAATTCCTCCATTTTTTTCGCTAAAATTGCTCGTTCACAAATTTGTCGAAATTTCATTTTGAACGAAATATTGTTTTCTTGTGTTCTTTTTTTAGGTCCCTTTGTGCGTCCACCTGCACGTCTAATTTTCTGTCCAACATGTCTCATTTCGAGCAAACGTTCGATATTTTCATTGGACATTTCTCTTCCATTTTGATCAATTGGATACCCTCCTCTTGCCAAAACCATTGCTGCTAAACCATAATCCTGTGTAATGACAATATCATGCTTTGAAAGCGCATTCACCAGCGTAAAATCAACCGAATCTGGACCTTTAGGAACAATTATTGTTATTACATTATCACGTTCAATACGGTGGGATGTATCGCAAAATAAGATAGTTTCAATCTCAAACTCAGATGATATAGATAACGCTAAATCCACTACTGGACAGGCGTCAGCGTCAATTAGAACCTTCACAATAAGGCATCATTCCCTTCTCATAATTAGATGAATAACTCACCATATAATTATTTTAATATAATATTTTCACAACCCCTCTTGCTCAATTTTTCACAAACTTTAGACTGTTGGAAAAAGTATTTTATTGAATAGTGTGAAAAATAGATATACGATACATCTATCAAATAATTGGAGGTTTTCATTATGACAACTACAACTGTTAGCAACGAACAATTAGCAAAAGAATACGTGGATGGTGTATTCGAGCAACTAAAACAACAAAATAGTCATCAGGCGGAGTTCTTACAAGCAGCTGAAGAAATTTTCATTTCATTAGTGCCTGTATTTGCACAACACCCTGAATATATAAAAGCCAATATCTTGTCACGTATCGTTGAGCCAGATCGTATCATTTCCTTCCGTGTTGCTTGGCAAGATGATAATAATCAAGTACAAGTAAATCGTGGTTACCGTGTTCAATACAGCAACGTAATGGGACCATACAAAGGCGGACTTCGTTTCCATCCTTCTGTTAACGAATCAATCATTAAATTTTTAGGTTTTGAACAAATCTTTAAAAATGCTTTAACAGGCCAACCAATCGGTGGTGGTAAGGGTGGCTCAAACTTCGATCCAAAAGGTAAATCAGATTCAGAAATTATGCGTTTCTGTCAAGCATTCATGACTGAATTATACCGTCATATTGGTCCAGATGTCGATGTTCCTGCTGGCGATATTGGCGTAGGTGCTCGTGAAGTTGGATTCTTATGGGGTCAATATAAGCGTTTAACAAAAGCAAACGAATCTGGTGTGTTAACTGGTAAAACGCCTGGCTATGGTGGTTCCTTAGCTCGTAAAGAGGCAACTGGTTACGGTACTGTGTACTTTGTTAAGGAAATGCTAAAAGATGCTAATGATTCTTTCGAGGGCAAAACAGTCGTTGTTTCTGGTTCAGGAAATGTATCAACTTATGCGATTGAAAAAGCACAGCAATATGGCGCAAAAGTGGTGGCTTGCTCTGATTCTTCAGGCTATGTGTATGATCCAGAAGGTTTAGATCTTGATGCGATTAAAGAAATTAAAGAAGTAAAAGGTGACCGTATTTCAACTTACGTAAACTACCGTCCAAATGCTACTTTTACTGAAGGTTGCACAGGTATCTGGTCAATTCCATGTGATATCGCGCTTCCATGTGCTACTCAAAACGAAATTAACGGTGATTCAGCTCGTACATTAATTTCGAATGGTGTCAAAGCGATTGGTGAGGGTGCAAATATGCCATCTGACCTTGAAGCGATTAACGAATTCTTAAATGCGGGTGTTTTATTCGGACCTGCCAAAGCTGCAAATGCAGGTGGTGTTGCTGTATCTGCTCTAGAGATGGCACAAGATTCAAGTCGTGTATTCTGGTCATTTGAAGAAGTAGATGCAAAATTACATCAAATTATGAAAGATATTTATGCAGACAGTAAAGCAGCTGCTGAAAAATACGGCTACCCAGGAAACCTTGTAGTAGGTGCAAACATTGCTGGCTTTGTTAAAGTAGCAAATGGTATGATCTCTGAAGGCGTCTATTAATAATATTCTTTTTTCAACTAAATTAAAATGGAATCTCTGATAATAAGAGAGTCAACCATGTTTTAAATTTAGAATTTTCTTAATTTCATTCAAGATGATAGCGAACATTCGTTATCATCTTATTTTTTAGTAAAGAACAGTGAAATAAACATAAAAATAAAGCGCTAAAACGAACAATTTTAATATTAAAATATTGAAATATTCGTGTTATACTATTAGGGTACTATGAAATATTGGAGGGTTTTTTGTGGAATTATTGTATACAGGTAAAACGAAAAATGTGTTCAAATTAGAAGATGGTCATTACTTATTGAAATTCAAAGATGATGTAACTGGGGAAAATGGTGTATTTGATCCAGGTGCCAATACTGTAGGATTAACAATTGACGGTGCTGGACTTGCTGGTCTTCGCTTAACTTCTTATTTCTACTCAAAACTAAACGAACAGGGTGTTCCTACTCACTACGTAGATGCAAACTTCGACGATGCCACAATGACTGTAAAGCCTGCTACGGTTTTTGGTAAAGGTTTAGAAGTTATTTGCCGCTTTAAAGCTGTTGGTTCTTTCTTACGTCGCTATGGCGCTTACGTACAAGAAGGACAAGATCTAGAATCCTTCGTAGAAGTTACGATTAAAGATGACGATCGACTTGATCCTCCTATTTCTGAAGATGCTTTAGCTATGTTAAACCTGTTAACACATGAAGAATATGCTATTTTAAAGCAACGTACAATTGAAATTTCTAAATTTGTTGCTGCTGAACTCGCTAAAAAAGACTTAACACTTTACGATATTAAATTAGAATTTGGTCGCGATGCGAAAACAAACGAAATTTTATTAATTGATGAAATCTCTGGTGGCAATATGCGCGCTTACAAAGGCGAACAATATATTGAGCCGTTAGAGCTTGAAAAAATTATGCTAGCTGACTAATCATTCATTTCTTCAAATTGCAATCTGCTTAGAAATGGATGTTCATACGTTTATTTATCACATTTTAATTTGTTCAGTAGGTATTTCCGTTCTGCTGAACAAATTTTTTTATTGGACGAAACTTTTCACTAGTCCATCCGTATATTGTATAGAATCATATATTTCACAAGCATTAACTTAGAGGTGTGAATCAATCCCTCTCTTTTGTATGAAGTGTAATATTATTTTATTTGGGGGTAGTTTAATGGAACATTATAATGAGACACAACAAGAAAGGCCAAAACTTAATCCATTTCTATCTGTTTGGTTGCATCCAAAACAAACAGCCCGCTACATGATTGACGAAAAAACAACTGGCTATGCTATTCTGATCCTTTCAATTGGTTATATTGGATCGTTACTATCAGGACTGATTGATCAAGAATTCATTCCAGACTTTTCTCCTTGGATACTGGCATTATTATGTGTAATTTTCGCGCCCATTGCAGGTATTATTGGCACAGGACTCTCTGCTCTTTTAGCATGGCTATTTGGTAAGCTTTTTAAAGGAACTGGTACATTCTCTGATTTATTCAGAAGCCTAAGCCTAACAACTATACCGTTTATTGTTCTTATCCCATTTTATATTGTTTGGCTATTCACTTCACCTGAGTCATTAATGGATGCAAACTTCATAGGCTCACTTCCTTGGATTTTTTGGCCAACAATGTTAGTGTCGTTTGTGGTTATCATTTGGTCATTCGTGATTAGTGTAGGCGCTGTGGCAGAGGCACATCAAATCTCAAATTGGATGGCCTTCTTTACAATCTTTATCCCCTCGATTATTTTATTTGTCATTCTCTTCGTACTGTTCTTTATCATCATGATTGGCATCATAGGTATTGGCATGATGTAAAAAAAATCTCCCCTCTCACGCTTTAGAGAGGGAGATTTTTATTTTATAATTTAAATTGTGCCACTAACCCCTTCAATTTTAAGGCTAATTCCGATAATTGCTCAGATTTTCCTGTCATCTCTTCCATCGAACTACTTGTTTGCTCTGTTGTAGCAGTTGTTTGCTCAACACCAGCCGCAGATTCCTCTGCTACTGCAGCAATTTCCTGAATAGCGCTATTCATTTTTTGACCATCTTCTGACACGGCCGATAAATTGATTGAAATTAGTTTAACACTTTCTACTACTTCATTAATGGATTCACTGATTGTATTAAATGTTTCATTTGTAGCTTTTATTTGATTTGTTCCAGCCTGTACCTCTTGGTAGCCACCCTCTAAAGAAGCTGTTACAACATCAAAATCCTGTTGAATATTTGTGACAATACCGGTAATGTCGTTCACTGAAAACGCCACCTGTTCTGCCAATTTTCTAACCTCGTCTGCAACTACTGCAAATCCTTTTCCATGCTCACCAGCTCTCGCTGCTTCAATCGCGGCATTTAAAGCTAATAAATTAGTTTGATCCGCAATATCTTTAATGACAACGACCAATTTTGATATTTCTTGAGCTTGAGCATCTAGATTTTTCACTCTCTCCACAGCATTTTGAACAATACTATCTATTTTAACCATTTGACTATTAGAAGTGGCCATCAAATAACTACCCTCTTGAGTTAGTGCCAACACATCAATGGAAGATTGGTGTATGTGTCCACCATGTCGATTCGTTTCTTGCAAATCAGAGGTGAAACGTTCCATCAAAGAAGTTAGCTCATTAGCATGATGAGCTTGTCCCTCAGCACCAGATGCCAATTCATGCATCGTTATTGCTACTTGCTCTGTTCCCATTTTTACCTCTGTTGCTGATTGCGTCAATTCTTGACTGGAATGATTAATCATATCTGAAGCTTGATAAATATGGTGAATCATATCCTTTAACTTTAATTGCATTTGATTCATGGCATTGGCTAATTTTCCAATCTCATCTTTGGATTTAATTGTCATCAACTCCCGAGACAGATCCCCTTCTGCAAAAAGTTCCATTGCTTCAGCAACTCGATTAATCGGCTTAGTCATACTACTTGCGTATAACCAAATTACGAAAATCCCAACAACAATTGCAATGCTAATCACCACTAATGTTAATTTTAAAATACTATCCGCTGGTTTATTAAATTCTATTAAATATGTACTAGCACTTATCGTCCAACCCCAATTTGGTTCCGTTTCCGCATATATCTCTTTCTGTTCTAGGGTCTCTGAATTGGGCATTTTCCAATCATATGTAACAAAGCCTCCACCATTATTCCCAACTTTAATTGCATCTTGGATATATTTAACGCCATTACTATCTTGTTCTTCCCACACATTTGATCCCTCTATGCTAGGATGGGCAATTGATTTCCCTTCTTGGTCAACAATAAAAATGTATCCATTCTCACCAAGTTTGATGTTCTTATTTATTGGTCGCTTTCCTTCTGCATCTTTTTCACCTAAAATTAGTACCTTCACTTTTTCTTGAGCTTCTGTTAACGGCATTTTCCCTGCCTGTACCTCTTGATTTAATTGCTCAATCATCGCAATAGTCATTTCCACACTATTCTTTAAGTTTTCTTTCCCAACTACTTCTAGATTCGTCTTACTCTGTTGATAGCTAAAAAAGCCTAAAACAACCAAAGGAATCATTAAAAGAAGTAAAGAGAAAGCAATTAGTTTTGTTTTAATAGATTTGAATTGAATTAATAATTTCATATGATTAAACCATCCCCTTTAATTTAAAATACTAAAGACCTATATTTTATTAAAAATTAAAATAAACAAATACTTTACTCTTTTAAAATATAAATGTAAAACCATTACATAATACTCATTATATCTTATTACATCAGTAGACAAATAACAACATTTTTCGAGCTAATTCTACGCATATCCTACAACCACAAAAAACAGATGTAGAAAAACGTATTGTTTTTCTACATCTGTTCTATAGTTGTTACACAGTAAGCACTGTATTTTGTTGGAATAACTCAGATACGCCGGATTCTACAGCAGCACCGCTTACTGCACGTGATACAATTTCAACGACACGTTCGTCTAAGGATTTTGGGACAATATATTCTTCATGTAAGTCCTCATCACTCACAAGAGATGCAATCGCCTCTACTGCAGCTAACTTCATTGCCTCGTTAATATCTGTTGCACGTACATCTAATGCCCCTCTGAAAATTCCAGGGAAAGCAAGTACATTGTTAATTTGGTTTGGATAATCTGAGCGTCCTGTTCCCATTACACGTACACCCCACGCCTTCGCATTTTCATACGTAATTTCTGGATTTGGATTTGCTAGTGCAAATACCACAGGATCATCATTCATTGAAGAAATATGAGCCTCTGTTAACAAATTTGCAACAGATACACCAATAAAGACATCAGCTCCTACCAACGCATCATCCAAAGTACCATGTATTTTTTGAGGATTCGTTAAATGAGCAACAGCTTCCTTAATTGGATTCATTCCTTCAACGCGCCCTTCATAAATAATTCCTTTTGTATCACACATATAAATATTTTTATAGCCCATTTGCACAAGTATACGTAAAATAGCAATGCCCGCTGCACCTGCACCGTTAATAACAACCTTCATTGTGGCAACATCTTTCTTTACAATTCGATTGGCATTAATCATCCCTGCACCAACAACAATTGCTGTTCCATGCTGATCATCGTGGAACACTGGAATATCACATTCTTGACGTAGACGATCCTCAATTTCAAAACATCTTGGAGCCGAAATATCTTCTAAGTTAACAGCACCAAATGTTGGAGCAAGCGCCTTCACAATGCTGACGATTTCATCCGTATTTTTTGTATCCAAACATATTGGAAAAGCATCAACATTGGCAAAACGCTTTAATAAAATCGCCTTCCCTTCCATTACTGGTAATGCCGCCTTTGGACCAATGTCCCCTAACCCTAAAACTGCTGTTCCATCTGACACAATCGCAACCATATTTCCCTTCATAGTATAGTCGTAAACAAGTGAAGGATTTTTCTCAATTTCTATACATGGGGCAGCAACTCCTGGAGAATACGCCAAACTTAAATCATAGGAATCCTGAACAGGCACCTTTGAAATTACCTCTAATTTTCCATTATAGTGCGCATGCATTTCTAACGCTTTTTTCATAACATCCATTCTATCCCAACCTTTTCTCTGTGAATTTTTATTGTATTTCAGAATCATAATACTTTGTGAAAATATAGTCAACGAAATTTTCTGTCAATTTAAAAATTTCTTTGAAAGAGCAACATTTCCTATCATTTATCACAATTTTTCATTTTGTTAATTATTTCACAATCAATTATTTCAACATAATTAATGCGCAAGGTTACTTCTTAATAAATGTACCTATACCGCGATTAAACCTGTTCAACTTTTCACATAGTATTTTTCTTATGTAAATGAGAAGTTTTTCACAAACTTATGTAAGCGCATCCATTGCAAAATCTAGTTTTGTCACATTTTCTCCACATTTTTTCACAAACTTATTTATTATTCTTTTTTAAGTATTCTGCTAAAAATACAGGCACCTGGCATGGATTTGAGCGGCTTTTATGAGGATAAGAGCAGCTATCTCTTGTAGCTGAGCGTTTTGAGGATACATGAGCAGTTCTTTCTTGAGCCCGAGCACTTTTTGGCGTCACCTGAGCGGTTCTCTCTTGGACCCGAGCACTTTGGGCGTCACCTGAGCGATTCTCTCTTGGACCCGAGCACTTTTTGGCGTCACCTGAGCGATTCTTTCTTGGAACCGATTACTTTTTGGTGTCACCTGAGCGGTTCTTTCTTGGAACCGAGCGCTTTTTGGCGTCACCTGAGCGATTCTCTCTTGGAACCGAGCGTTTTTCAGCTAGACCTGAGCGATTCTTCCTTGGAACCGAGCACTTTTGGCGTCACCTGAGCGATTCTTTCTTGGAACCGAGCACTTTTGGCGTCACCTGAGCGATTCTTTCTTGGACCCGAGCGCTTTTTGGCGTCACCTGAGCGATTCTCTCTTGTACCCGAGCACTTTTGGCGTCACCTGAACGATTCTTTCTTGGACCCGAGCTCTTTTTGGCGCCACCTGAGCGGTTCTCTCTTAAACCTACTCAATTTTAGAACATCTGGTTCTCTGAAGAATCAAACAAAAAAAGAGCCCTCATCTAAAGGACTCTTGCTTAAACTGATGTATAAAAGCGGCGATGATATGTTGAGAGGACCATTGCTCCCCTGATACTTTTGTAATCGGATATTCGCGAGGGAAGATTGTTTTAGTGATTTCTTTAACTGTATAACCTTTATGAAATAGCTGCTTAACAGTACCCTCCATATCCTCTAAATAAGCAATTTTATCTAGAATTTTTGATCGACCATCTGCAATATAGCCAGCATGACAGCAATATACTGCATCGAAATCATAGTTTAATAGCTTCTTTAAAGATGCCAAGGTATGTACAATATTTTCTTCATCAAGGACCACCTTGGTTTTTGTCTGTATAAATAAATCACCTGTGAACATGGCGCCGGTTTCTCGATTATAAAACGATACATGATCGGTTGTATGTCCAGGTGTTTCAATGACATCCCATGTTGCTGATCTTGATTGTAAGGATTCACCTAGTGGTTGAGCCACAAACGCAGGTCGCTCTCCCCATAAGGCATGACGATAAAGTGGATACTCTCCATCCTCGGCACAAATTTGCACAGAATCACGATGAACAAAAATAGGGGCCTTCTTATGCTGCTGAACCCACGCAGCATTTCCTGCATGATCCTCATGAGAATGTGTCAATGCCAATTGCTCAATCGGTATCTCTGAAAAAAAAGATTGAAACTCTTGTGTTAGTGAGTACGAGCCCGCATCAATAAGTAAACCATCCACAAAAAAACTATAAACACTCATGCCAATGCCCTGTACTGCTACTTTACCATGCGCACATTGCACATCCTGATTCTGTTGAATTTCTATACTTTTCTCTCGTTTAAACATCCATTTTCCCCCTTTGCTCTCTGTAAAAAGAGTGTAACACAAAATGAATGGTCAGTCATTTTTACAAATACGTAACTACAAAGGATTGTTTCTTTACATGCTTTCGTAAAGATAAAACATGGAAGAATAAACGGATATTCACTGCAAATAGAAGGAATGCCCCTAGCATCAACAATCCTATCTGCCAGTCCCTTGGCAAATTGCTTAACATTGTCCAACTCACAATAACAGCAAATACAATTATGATATATTTTTTTAACACTCGAGCAGTAGGACCATGAGCATTATAACGCTGTTCTAAAGAAACTAATATTTTGCCAAACTCCATAATAATCAGTAAATCTATTCCTGCTATGATAACAGTGCTCCAATAGAACAATAGCTGCTGGGAAAAAATATTACTGACTAATGCCAAAGCTATGGCTATCACAATGTATTTTTTAATAGGCGTAACTTTTTTGCTATACGAAAGACTTTTTAAATAGGCTCCATAAACCAATATATCTTGAAAAATATTGACATACTTAAAAATATTGAGATAAAGCAATTGTAAAAATAAAGCTATGGCAAACCACTGTAAAAATTTAACATGACCCTTCGTCTCATTCATTTATTTCACGCACCTTTTTCACCATTCTTTCAGTAAAGTAAGCTTTGGAAAATACTTTTGTTGTTAAGTAACCATCTGGACCACTTAAACCTACTGAAGCATTCATATCAAATGGAGAATCTTTAAACTGAATAATCAGTTCAATACGCTGCCCTTTTTTCAATGAAATCGGAAAATCTTTCGAAGTAAATCGCTGATTATTAACTAAAAATTCTTTTAAGGTGACTTTTTTTTCTAATAAGGAAGGAACATAAAAGTCATCAAATACAGCATCCTGCTCAAGTGTAAAGGAAATCATATGCTCATCTTGACCTTGAGAAGCACGAAAGCTTTGATGAGGTACCTGATTGTCATTTTGATAAATATTTATAGAGAGAGGAGCCTTTATTTTTACGTCATCACTCAAAATAAGATATACATCCTTACTTGCAAGAATTTTCTCAATCACTGATACATCGGCTTGAAAATATGCATCACGAATATATTGATAACGTAACGCTTGATAGGCATCATAAGGATAATAAAATCCATTGATAAGATTGTCTTGCTCTGATGTAAAATAAGCTATCGGTAGGAACACATCATCCGCTTGTAAAAATTTTACATAACGATGGTCATTACGATTCGTTATATAACGTATCTCAAAACCATTTTGTTCATCTTTATTGACCTCTATTGATGTTGGAATGACTAAAGGGTTAACTAACTGATGTTGCAAAAACAATGCACTGTTTCCAAATAATAAAATCAATACTGCTGCAACGCCAATTGTTTTTTCTTTAGCAGATCCTGAGCCAATCTTTCTTCTGGCTACAAATAATATTACTGATATGCATAAAATAGCAATTCCCCAATATACATAGGAAGAAATATGTTCTTGAATCAAAAATGTACTTGCCTGATGATTATTTGTCCCTCCCTGTTTTATGCTTAATGCAATAAAGCCTCCTGCGGCAAGAGTCACTGCAATCGTTATTATTTTTGGTAGCCAACGCTGAGTTTTTTGCTGTTCTTTGCTTGCCTGTTCAATTCCTTGTAGACTACGCTTATGCAACGATTTAGGAATGTCAATGTGATCCATCTGCTTTTTATAATCGCTCATTCTTATCCCTCCTGTTCCAGCGCTTGTTTTAGTTTCTTTAATGCACGATACAAGATCGTTTTTGTAGTTCCTAATTTTAGCTGCAGGGCCTGCGATACTTGAGGCAATGTATAATCATTGTAAAATCGCAGTAATATCACATCTTTTTCTTCTTTTGAAAGCCTTGTTATGATATCCTGCATCACCCATTTTTGAGGAAGCTCCTCATGGGGCTCTTCACCTTTCTCTAGCTCCTCTATTTCATATGGCAGAAATTGCCCCCGTTTTTTTAGCAAATCTGTTGCACAATTAATAGCAATCCTTATCAGCCAAGTTTTTATATGCATGGAACTCTGCAAAGAATGTATGTATTTGAAACTACGGTAAGCTACCTCCTGCACAACATCCAGTGCATCTACCTCATTGCCCACGTATACATAGGCCATTTTATATAAATCTATTTCGAACTGTGAAAATAGCTGTGCGAACGCTTCTACATCACCTTTTTTCGCTCGTTGCACAAGTATATTCTGCACTTGCTCTCACCCCCCTTTATCTATTAGACCTGCATAGATTGAATTTGGCTTTCAAATTTATATTTTTCAAACACTATGTTATTTCTACGATATTCATTGTTATTTAATAGAAATTAGGGCTTTACCCTCAACCTTATTACTTTTCTTGTAACTACGCCTTATGTATTCTACCCGAACCTTTTAGCCCTTAGTGAAATAAGCAGTATATACCTTAACAAAATCGAATTGTTATCCTTTATGAAAGGCAAAAAAATCAAATGATCCCCTTTAATTCGTTAACCATGCAGCAATTTTTTAAATTAGACCATAATTTTTTGTATTTTGCCTCTTCCTGCCATTTGTTAATTATGTCCACATTGTTTTAAGCTCACTCGAAAAGCTCTCCTTCAAAATCTGTGACATCCGCCCTCATGAGCGATTGCTCCCAACTCAAACATGAAACAGGCTTTTACACAAAAAAACGCCCACAAACGTGAGCGCTTTTCCATTATTTATTCATTTGTACCCTTCTCTACCTCATATTGTGTAATCCAATCACTATAGCTACCAACATATAATTGAATATTTTCGTAGCCTTCATCTGCTAGTACAGCATATAAAGGCGATGCTGTCACGCCACTGCCACAATAAACCACAACATGCTCGTCAGGTGATACCTTACCTCGTAGGGCGTCATTAGCCTGCAATTGACCTTCTGATTTCAATTGCTCCCAGTCAAAGTTTTTGGCAGTTGGTATATGTCCCGCTACTTTATCTAATGGCTCCACCTCACCACGATAACGAGCTGCTGCACGAGCATCAAGTAATGTCGCCTTTACCTCTCCATCTACAATCGCTTTTACTGCTTCACGTGGTGCATAGCGCTCTTCCTGCCATTCAAACTCAATAGTAGTTGGTGGGTATTTAATAATATCCTTAGTAAAGGTTATCTTATCCTCAAGGGCTGGTGCACCACCATTGGCAATGACTACATTTGGAAAACCAGCATATGTTAGCATCCACCATGCTCTTGTTGCAAACGGTGCAGCTCCTTGATCATAAACAACAATCTGATCATCATAGCTTAATCCTATTCCTTGAAAAACTGCTGATAGCTTTTCTTTGTTTGGCATTGGATGACGACCATTGTCCGACTCCATATCCGATAAATCCTGCTCTAGGTGAAGATAAATAGCACCTGGTGCATGCCCCTCATCGAATGCTTTTTTACCTGCTTCATTGTCCTGTAAATCAAAGCGGGCATCTACAAAACGAACACCGTCAAATTGAATTTCCTCTACTGATTTGAATACTTTTCCCATACGAATCACCTCATGCGTATTGTAATTGCGCGTAAATCGTTTTCCAAGAAGCTAAACGACTTTCCTCTTGCAGTACAAGTCTTTCTGTAGCAATTTGCTCAAGTGCCTGATGGTAAATATGCAGACGTAATCTTTCCGCTTCCTCAGCAATATAGGAAATGGCCCATGTCATTAAGGATACCTTCTGTGCATCCAAATAATTTTGTGCATCTGGCTTTGTTAAGGCCTCTAATGCCTCACTTAATTTTACCTTTTCATTCTTCTCAAAGAATGCTTTTGCATTACGGAAGTGCGTTTTTACACTTGAATATTTTGCATTATCAGTAAATGGTCCCTCAAAATCAAGTAAATCTGGCTCAGCAGCTTCAAAGGCTAAAAACGAGAAGCTGCGATTTAGTTCTTTTAACTCACGTACTTCATCTTTAAAGCGTAATTGCATTTTCTTACTGATAAATTGTGATAAACGGAAGTTCGTGACACGCATTTCTTGTGTAAAATCAAATCGTAAGCTTTGTAATACTTCCTTCAAAGCATGTTCCAATGCTTGCTGTGCCGGCATTGCTGCAAATGTTGATGGATTATAGCCTTCCTTAAAGAACTCTGGATAACGATAGTATACGCGCTGTAGAACATAGTATAATAATTCATCCAGCTCTTGCTTCGTTTCACTTTCTGCCATACTTGTATTAAGTGTATTGAACTTGGATTTGATATGCTGTTCAAGGGTTGTTAATTCCTCTAAACGTTCATCCTTACGCTTTAAGTTTTCCTCTGTTTGCGCAATTAAATCCCCCAAACGTTGCTCCGTTTTATCAACTTCCTCTGCAAGTGCCTGCACCGCTAATGCACTTAGTTCATCATTTAAGAATGTATAGAAAGCTTCCTCAAATGGTGGCATACCAGATGTTAAATCAGCACTTTCGACTTTTTCCTTTAATGCCAACAAACTAGATACACCGTAAAGTCGAGGGAAGCGTATGCCAAAGCGTTGTAATTCTGAACGTACATAGCCCTTTACATCTTCCTGTTCTTCCTCTGTTGTTGCCAAATCAATGGCATTGACAATAAAGAACATCTTATCTAGCTCGAATGCATCCTTCACACGGCCAAGCTGAATTAAAAATTCACGGTCTGCTTTTGCAAAGGCATGATTGTAATAAGTAATAAACAAGATTGCATCCGCATTACGAATATACTCAAATGCAACACCTGTATGACGTGCATTAATAGAGTCTGCTCCTGGTGTATCAACTAATGTAACACCCATGCGTGTTAGTGGACTATCATAATAGAAGTCAATATTGTCAACAAAGCATGATTTGTTTTCTTGCGCAACAAATTTTTCAAACTCTTCACGGTCAACACGTAAAATTTTACCAAGCTCAGTTTTAAATGTTGGAAAGCCTTCTTTATATGCACGAATAAATGATTTATGGACATTTAAACGCTCATCAGAAAGCTGTACGGCAATTCCTTCATCTGCACGGTTAAAGGCTTCTTCCAATGAAGAAACAGAAAGTCCGATTGCTGCATAGGAGCCTTTTATATCCTCTAGCATTTGATCTGCATTTTTTAACAGTACATCGGCTGTTTCATGTGGATGGTCTGGTGTTACAGGACGTATTTTATTAATGGCTGCTGTTGTAGGGTTTGGTGAAACCGGTAAAACCTTTGCACCCATTAAGGCATTGGAGAATGATGATTTTCCAGCACTAAATGCACCAAACAATGCGATTGTAAAATCTTTCTTTTGCAAACGCTCTACCTTATTTTCTATATAACTCGCTACTTCCGCAAAGCCTTGAACCTCTTTAACGGCGTTCGCTGTATGCATAGCTCGTTTAATAACACCTTCAATAGGAAGGCTTGTTGCACTCACAGCTTGTTGCATCTCTTCTTGTTGTACAGCTTGCACTTTCGGCTTCAGCATCGTTTCATCAAATAATCGAATTTCTGCTAAATCCTGTTTGAATGCGTTGTCCCAGTTTGTCAGTTGGTGATTCGCTTGCTTACGAATTTCATTGCTCGCCTGATGCATAACACTTGCGCTATATTGCTGGTAGCCTTCCATTTCAAGTACAGCCTGAATAGCATCTACCTTTGCCTGCATTCCTGCCATTTTTAATTTAGATGGAGCAGCTGTTTCTGTCGCTACTGTTTCTAATAATTTTGCTTGTGCATCCTTCCAATGATCCGTTTCTTGAATAAAGTAGCGTTTTGTTGCCTCCGCTACACGATTAGCAAAATTTAATACGGCATCTCCTGTTAACAAAGCGCCTACCTGTACCTGCTGTTCAATCAGTGAAAATGGCAGTTCAAATAGATACGTATCGATTGCTGAAGCACGCTCTTCATTTAATGCTCCGACATCCTTTAAAACCTTTTTCATTAAGCCCTTTAAATGACCTGTGATTTGCGCATGTGCAACATTTTGATAGGCACTATAGGCATCTTCTTTACGACGGTTACGTTCTTCTTCCGTTTTTTTCTTAGCCGTAAATAAGCCGCCTACCTTAAAACCTTCCTGCTGGCTCTCTAAATACAGTCGTAATTTATCTCGTAAATCAGCAGGCATAATGGCTGCATTCGCAAGCAGCTCCTTACGCTGCTCTTCAAATGTCTCGTTCCATGCCTCTACAGAAAACAACTCCACTTGACGGTTTAGCTTATTGTATTGCTCTAAAATGTCCTTATGGTTTGCCCAGTCATCCGCACTTAATACGTCTTCATCAATATCTAAACGATCCTGTCTTTCTTCCATTAAATAAGTGTCATGCTCACTTTGTAATAAACGCAGTGTATTGGTTGCAGTTTGTACAAGCTGATCCTGCCAATCATTCATGCTATCCATCACAATTTTCTTCACAGCTTCAAAATCATTATGTGGATGCTCAAGCTCTCTTAAGGAAGTGAAAAACACACCTTTAGGTACAACTCCCCAAGCGGAAAATGATTGATGAACAGTCGCTTTAAATTCCTCAAAGCTTAATTCATTTTCCTTATGCTTATCAATCATATTAACGATTAAATAAACATTTGGATTGTACTTCATCAACTGCTTTGTAAATTGGAAATTTAATTCAGATTGCACGTGATTGTAGTCCATTGTATAAAATACGATATCAGCAATGTGAAGTGCTGACTCTGTAGACATACGGTGTGCATCATCTGTGGAGTCTACCCCTGGTGTATCCATCACTGTGACACCAAATGGTAATGTTGATGCACTGTGCCCGATTTCAATTTGCGACACAAGGTCCCCATTTTTACTTAGTTCTTTCACAGTTTTAAAATCATAGCCTGCCTCAAATTTAACAGGCTTTTCATTGTGCATATAGACAATCGCATAATCTTCCTCTGATTTATGGACCTTTACTATATTAGCACTCGTCGGAATCGGACTAGATGCAAGTAAATTTTCACCAGAAAGTGCATTAATCATACTCGACTTTCCTGCAGAGAAATGCCCTGCAAATCCAATAACATACTCTTTTTGCTGTAATTTTCGCGCAAAAAGTGATGTTTTATCCATACGCTCCGTATCGCCATTATGCTGATATATTATGTATTGTAACGCTGCTTGCTTTAACAGCCCCTCCAATTGCTGATCAAAATCATTCATAAAACTAGTATCCCCTTTATTATTAATCAATTTCGCCTTGGCGCTTTCGCTACAGATAAACAATGCTGTCTAAATTTGAATTGTAAATCATGCCTTTCCAAGTTCACGACATCCGCTATAGGCTATATCTTCATTCAATGTTGTTCAGAATGAAGATAAATTATTCATAATTAGTATTCTACCTTATTCGACAAACAAAGTATAACACTAATTTACTTTAAAAAGCATATATATCAAGGTTTCAGACGTAATATTCGTCAACACAGGCATGTTTAACCAACGATATAAAGCTTATTTCTAAAAAAACTATTAAATTAGGATGCTTAACTAAACCATTTAGAATTAATTTCATATTTTAAAGGTAATGAAATGATTACAAGCATGCTTCCATTTTTACTGTACAAACAAAGCTGAATAGTAGATGCAGGGGCATCAATAATTAAATGGAGTGATTAGAATATGAATAACAGTAATTATTGGAAAACCAAGCAAACATGTGAATGTGGCTGTGAAAATCGATTTGTATGGCCTCGGATAAAAGCTATTACTGCGTCCTCCATTACACCTTCAGTCATTATTCCTAGTGGAACGATTATTCCAATTGTAAATAGATATTTTTATATTGTTACAGCTGATATTAATTTAATAAATGGAGCTGCTTTAAACGCTAATTTGTTTTGGGATGATAATGGAGACCAAGTAGCTGCATTTACAATTATTCATCCAAATGGGTACGTCAATCTTTATATTAATGGTGTCATGCAAGAGGGTGGGATTTATACCGTAACTCCTTCCTCCTTAAACCTAAAAGCTGATAATGCAACCATCTATAGAGGGACGCCTATTATCATCGAATCGCTCGGTTTTATAAACCAAACGAACTAATCACACTTGAAAGGAGGTGAACGACTTGGCGCTTTCCATTATAAATATCAATGTAAATGTTTCAGGCACTTCCACAAGATTTTTTAATATTTTAGCTGTACCTTTAGCAATTGCAGATGGAACAACTATTGCTGCTACTTCCTTTTTAAATGATAGCGGTAATGCGGCAACTACTTTTCCGATTGTAACAAATGGATATTATAATTTATATATTAATGGTGTTCTTCAGGAAGGTGATTCTTATACAGTTTCTGCAACAGAATTAACGTTTAATACTGTTACAGGTACTATTTCTGCTGGTACTCCAATTATTATCGAAGCTGTTGAATTAGTAACGACTATTTAATGCCACTATCCAAAAATGGATGCTCTAAAAATATAGGTTTTTAGGGCATCCAGCTTTTCTAGTTATTTGATATGACATTTTAACTCATAGATTTTTTTGGCGTAGTCTAGTGCATGCAGACCGTCTCCGTGTATACATAGAGTTTGTGCAGAAATATTAATTTTCTTTCGCTGTACTGACATCACTTCATTCGACATCAAGATTCCTTTGACATGTTCAAGCATTTCAGCTTCTGTTTGAATCAATGCATTCGATTCTCGTCTACTTACTAATGTACCATCATCATTGTAATTGCGATCAGAAAAAACTTCCTCATAAACTTGTAAGCCCTTATTCTTCGCAACATCTACCATTTTACTTCCAGATAAGCAATATAAAATAAAAGCTGGATTTAAATCATATACAGCATTGACGATTGCGGTCGCCTTTTCGATATTATTAGCGCTTTGATTATAGAGCGCTCCATGAGGCTTTACATGATGAAGTAAACCCTTTTCAACTGAAACAAATGCTTGCAAAGCTCCTACTTGATAGACAACCATATTGTAGATTTCCTCGGCACGAAAATCCATATCTCGTCGACCAAAGCCCTCGAGATCAGGGTATCCTGGATGTGCACCAATATGAATATTTTTGTGGACGGCGTTTCGTACGGTCTGATGCATAATTGTATGATTGCCAGCATGGTAGCCGCAAGCGATATTAATGGACGTAACATAGTCTAAAATTGCTTGATCTTTTAAAGCATCGTTACTTTCTCCCATATCACAATTAATATCTATGGACATACATCTTCCTCCATTAGTACAAATTTTATCGTATTAAACATGCGCATTTGGGCAACTTTATGTAAATCCTCCTCATGGATTGTAGCAATGATAGGATAACCACCTACTGTTTGAGCATCTGCCATTAAGATAATGGGCTCACCATTTTGTGGCACTTGAATTGTTCCAAACTGGGTAGCTTCAGAAAGGATATTTTTTATTTTTTTAAGCTGAAGTACAGTACCTTTTAAATAATAGCCCATTCGATTTCCACCTGAAAACTGAAAGGAAGCCTGCAAGAATTGTTGTTGACTCTCTTCTGTGAATAAATCAAAATGAGGCCCTTTAAAAATTCTTACAGTAATGTCGGATTTAAATATGGGTCGAAAAGGAGCATATAGTCCACTTGTAAACGGTAATTTCCCTGCTTCCTGTCCATATAAAATGCGGCTTTCATTTAAAGTAACATCAACAAATGGTAAATGAGAGTTACTGCTCAGCAATGTTTCTGTTTGAAATCCGCCTTTTGGTGTGAGATAAACAATAGACCCATGATCAACATTTTTTATGGACAAGCTATCTCCCTTTTTTACTTGAAAGGTTTTCCACATCTCGATAGGAGCTCCATTTAATAAACACGCACACTCTGCCCCAGTCAACACATACGTACTATCATCCAATGCTTCGAATTCAAAACCACCAAAAAACATTTCAAATGAAGTTTGTTGTTTTTTGTTGTTTAAGATATCTTGCGCCACCTGAAAAGATACTTTATCCATAGGTCCAGATACAGGAATACCATATGAACGATAGCCATATCTTCCTTGATCTTGCAGACTGCCATATACACCTTGTTTTTTTATTTGAAGAAGTGGCTTCAATTTTTACACGCCTTTACGTTGTATTTCAAAAAACTCTTGTTTTGTTATTTCATGAAATCGTACTTGATCACCTAGAGAAAATAAAAAATTATTATCCCTTTGAATTTCAAATAAAGTTAGCGGCGTCTTACCGAGTATATTCCATCCACCTGGTGAATCAATTGGATAAATCCCTGTCTGTACACCCCCAATTCCAACAGAACTTGCAGATACATAGTTTCGTGGCTTTTGTAATCGAGGCACACATAATTCTCTGTCTAAATCGCCTAAATAAGGAAATCCAGGTAAAAACCCGATTAAATAGACACTATACGTCTTTGATAAGTGGATTCTTTTAATATCTTCAAAAGATAAACCTGTATATTCCATAACACGATCCATATCTAAAGCAAATTCCTCATCATAACAAACAGGAATTTGTAATTGACGGCTCCCTACTTCAGCATCCTTAGTGGGTACTTGCATAGAAAGCCATCGTTTGTGTAAGGTACTTATATCAATTTTTTGTTTTACATAAGCAGTAACGGTATGATAGCTAGCAACACTTTCTATCAGGTTTTGCGGTAGATTGTTTTTCAGAAATCTATTGAACTCTTGAACAATATAAAAATTTTCTTGGGATATTTCTTCTTTAAACGCAAAACGAATTGTGTGCTGGCTAATCCACATCGTGTGAGGAAAATCAATTATTCGCTGCATGAACTGTCTCCTCTATACAGAGCTTAATGCATGTTGTTAAATCCTGGATATTCCAACCTGGTATTTTGCCATGCTGGATTGCTAATTCAAAAGATGCAGGAATATGGATAAATCCAGCTCTAACCCCTTCGTTCTGCTTTGCGTAAACTAAGCCCTCATACATAATATTATTGCATAAGTAGGTACCTGCTGTATTTGAGATTTCTGCTGGGAAGCCCTCTTTTTGTAAACGATTCACCATATCGTGAAGGGGGAGATTTGTAAAATAGGCATCGGCGCCATTCTCATCAATACTTTCATCAATTGGTGCATACCCGTTATTATCTGCCTCACCATCCTTTACATTAATAGCAATTCGCTCTGGCGTAATTTTAAAACGCCCACCAGCTAATCCTAAAGACATGATAATTTGTGGCTTTACTTCATCAATATACTGTTTCAATTGCTCAGCAGATTGTTGAAAATCTACAGACAACACACGTCCTTCAATTTCAAAGCCATCTATCCAATCTCCATTTAAATTTTCCACTATTTGCTGAGTTGGATTAATTTTATAATCAAGAAATGGCACAAATCCTGTTAATAGTATTTTTGTCATTTATCATCACCTGATTGTCCATAATTTTTCTGTGACTTCTGAAATCAAGTTCATATCACCCTTTGAGCGTAACACAAAGCACTAACAAATAAATAAAGAATATCAGTTTTTCATAAAAAAAGAGCATGCCTTCTCAATAATAGAAGCATGCTCTTCATAGTGTTGAAAAACTAAATAGTCAAGGGACTCTTTGTGAATATTTAGTCAAAATGAAGGTGATTTCCGTTCCA